>JAZNHM010000001.1:0-8763 GCA_045576955.1 Acutalibacteraceae bacterium
GGTTCAATACGGCGGGAAAGGAGATTTTAGCAACAGCCAACAAAGCTTCGCCGTTGAATTCCAAATGCAACGTCGAGCTGCCACAGTCGGTAATCGACTCATTCGCAAGGTTTCTTATGCCGGAGATACGAAAGTATTATGAATCCGAAGAAGGCAAAAAAGCGTTTGAAAAATGGCAGCAAGAAAATGGGTAAGACAGTAAGTCTATGGTGACATAGCAACATATAAATAAAAGAGAGCCAAGGCTTTAAACCTTGACTCTCTTTTCTGTTTTGCATCAGATCGGAACCCTTACGGCAAAACCGCCTTTGAAAAAATAAGTGTTCATCCAATGCCCGTTTGGTGGACATTAACGGACTCGAACCGCTGACCCTTCGCACGTCAAGCGAATGCTCTACCAGCTGAGCTAAATGTCCATAAGTTTGCGCTGTTTTCATAGCGCAGGTGATATTATATATTAACCAGCTCGGTTTTGTCAAGAGTTTTTTGAAATAAAAAATAATTCTGTTCAGAACAAAATTGTGACGAAATTCAAATAGCTGATAACACTTGAATACTTTAATGTATGATAGTATAATTTAGTAAATCGGAAAAAAAGAGATGGTTTTATGAAAATAATAGATTTGCTGAAAAAAGACAAACTTTCGCTTTCTTTCGAGGTTTTTCCTCCGAAAACCGAGGCTGGTTTTGAGAGCGTGAAGAGTGCTACCGAAGAGATTGCTAAGCTTAGACCTCCCTTTATGAGCGTAACATACGGCGCAGGAGGAGGCACAAGCAAATACACGCTTGACATTGCAAAGAATATCAAGGAGCGCTATGGAGTTGCGAGTCTTGCTCATCTGACATGTGTTTCGTCAACAAAAGAAACTGTTGCAGAGAAGATCGAGGAAATAAAAGCAGCGGGCATAAAAAATATTATGGCTCTCAGAGGTGATATTCCCGCCAATCTCGAAAATACAGACAGAAGCGGATGGGCATACCGACACGCCATTGACCTTGTGCGTGAACTCAAAGAGGCAGACTCTGATTTCTGTATAGGTGGTGCGTGTTACCCTGAAATCCATCCTGAAAGTGTAAACCGTAACGAAGATATAAAATACCTTAAAGAGAAGGTTGATGCGGGCTGCGAATTTCTTACAACTCAGATGTTTTTCGATAACAACCTGCTCTTCAGTTTTCTTTATAAAATCCGTGAGGCAGGCATAACTGTTCCGGTTATTCCGGGCATTATGCCTATCACCAATGCCAATCAGATTGAGCGTGCAATCAAGCTTTCGGGTTCATTTATGCCAAGAAGATTTGTGAATCTTGTTGATAAATTCGGCTCTGATCCCGATGCAATGAAACAAGCGGGTATTGCATATGCAACCGATCAAATTATTGATTTGTATGCAAACGGAATAACTAACGTTCACGTCTATTCGATGAACAAACCCGATGTTGCACAGAAAATTCAGAATAATCTTTCGGATATATTAGGAAAATAATTCGGATGGTGGTTTTATGAATATCTTTATTACCAAAGTAGTTTCAGTTATTACAGCTTTTTTTGTGTGGCTGGGTGTGATCTTTGTTCCGACGGATGTTAAAGGTGAATTTACAGAAGTTACTCCGAGAGAAAAGACAGTGTTCGATGAAGGTGAATTCAACATGGATGAATTTGATATTGTTGTAGCGCCAAACGGCAATGATTTGGGCAACGGAACTCTTGAAAATCCATTAAAAACGCCTGAAGCTGCAAAAGAAAAAGTAAAAACAGTTGACACAGACGAAACAATAACAGTGTGGTTCAGAGAGGGGACATATTCCCTTGAAAACCCGCTTGAATTTACTGCAGAGGATAAAATCAACGTTGTTTATCGCTCATATCCGGGCGAAAAGGTTGTTTTTTCGGGTGCGAAAGAAATCGGCGGTAGCTGGCATAAAACCGAAATTAACGGCGTAACGGCGTTTGTTACCGATATTCCCATTGAAAACGAAGATGATTATTTCCGTTCTCTTTTCAAGTGCGGCAAAAGACTTCAGCGATCAAATTATCCGAAGCAAGGTGTGTTCAAGGTTAAAGACCCAAAAACCGATGAAGGAGTTCCCTCGGTATGGTCTCCCGAATTTTTTACACATTCGGCGGTATTTTATGCGCACACGCAAGATGTTCTCAATTTTGCAAATGCAGACGATGTTGATATAAGAATGATGCACTTCTGGTGCGATGAGCTTATGCCGATTCATTCGGTTGATACCGCCACGGGAAGAATCGAAACTCAGAAGCCCTCGTCGATGACCATCAGAGTTGACGATAATTATGTTTTCGAAAATGTTAAGGAAGCACTCTCACTTCCCGGAGAGTGGTATCTTGACCGCACTGAAGAAAAGCTCTATTATATCCCCGAAGCGGGCGATACCGTTGAAAACACTGTGCTTTACGCAGGCGTGAATGAGCAGCTTATAACTTTGAACGGTGCAGAAAACATCACATTCCAAGGCATTAATTTTGAAAATACGGATTGGAATCATATCAGCGGTAAGACATATGCGGGCGAATTCAACGAAGCCCATCCTCTTTACAAAAATCTGAAATATGATGCTGTACATCCGCAGGCTGCATTTGAAATCCCTGCCGCAATTTACATTGAAGGTTCATCGGGAATCAATTTTACCGACTGCTGTTTTGAAAATATTTCCTATACGGCGGTTAAATATGACAAGACGTCAAAAAACAGTAATATAACAAGCTGCAGGTTCAATGAAATTGGCGCAAATGCAATCTTCATCAACGGAGATTTTGTTGTTCCTGCAACAACTCAGAACATTAACGTCACTGATTGTCACATAAGCAGATACGGCAGAATCTTTAACAATGCAATCGGTATTCTTCTCACTCACGCGATTGACTGCGACATTTTGCATAATGAAATCCACGATGGTTGGTATACTGGTATTTCCGTGGGCTGGAACTGGGGATATACGGATAACCCTACCAACAATATAAATATCAGCAATAATCTTATATATAATATCGGCAACGGCTGGCTTTCCGATATGGGCGGCATATATACTCTCGGAATTCAGCCTGATACGGTTATTTCGGAAAACGTGATTTACAATGTTGGTTGCTACGGCGGAGAATACGGCTACGGCGGATGGGGAATCTATCTTGATGAGGGTTCAAGCGGTATACTGGTTGAAAAGAACCTTGTTTATGACTGCTCATCACAGACGTTCCATCAGCATTACGGCAAAGATAATATGATAAGGAACAATATCTTTGCATTTGGCGGTGATGGGGCATTTATAATAACCAAAAATGAGGAGCACAATTCACTCACTCTTACCAATAACATCTTTGTTGTTGAGGACGCGCAGATTTATGCTTTTGATACCAAAAGCGATTGGTTTGTTGATGACAGTAATCTTTACTGGGACTATAAAAACGGCGGTAATGTTTATTCGGGTTATTCAATGAATCTTTTTGAAAGAAAAAGTCTTGTGGCAATGGTATCTCAAGGTTATTACAATAATGCTGTTTATGCTGACCCGTTGTTTAAAGATCCGTCAGGCAGAGATTTTACTCTTGCCGATAACAGCCCTGCGCTCAGCTCGGGATTCGAACCGTGGGTTTACGATGCGGGAACGCTGAACGAAATTAAATAAAAAAGGCTTGCAGTTTCAGTTGATGAGCTGCAAGCCTTTTTTGTTATTAAATTAAAATCCGCCGCCGACGGTGATTATGTAGTCAACAGTGCCGTATCCGCTTTCAACTGTTGCGGAAAGGGGGAGTCTTCTTCCGCCAACATAGAGATTTGCGGCGGTGATATAAATTTCGTATGACCACGTTCCTTTTTCTATGATTCCGTTCTCGTTAATCTTTACTTTAAGCTTAGCATCTTTATAGTGAAGCTTGATGTCGGCTTCTTCAAAACCGATTTCAAGCATCGGAAGAGCCTCCTCAACCGATGAAATATCACCAACAACCGATATTGCGTGACCGACTGTGCCGCTGTATCTGTCAGCGTGAATGCCGTCTGTCTGGTTTTTCATTGTCATTTCAACAACGGTGTATTCACCGCTTTTATATGCCTTGATACTCTGTGCATCTGAAACCTCAAGGTTTTCATATCCACCCGTAATGCCGTCGAATTCAACCTGACTGTCTTCAAGTGCGCTTATGAGGAAGGGGGTTACCAATTCAACGAGAGTGCCGAGAAATCCGTCGCCGTCATTGACTACCATTTCCGAGAGATTTTTATATTCTGTTGATTTAACTTTTGTTTTACTTCTGATTGCCGCAGCTTTATAAAATGCTACTATTTCTTCGTCGGTCCATTTGGATGGATCTGTTTCGGTGGGAATGTTTTCTGTTGCAAGCTTAGTGGTTGCAACTGTTGTTGACATGGTTTCGGGAGACACTGTTTGCTGAGAATCAAACACATCTTCCGAATAAACATCGGTTACATTCTGAGTCACATCGTTATCAGCCTGCTGTTCAGTTGTTGTTTCTATGTCAGCATTATCTTTGCAGGAAGCAAAGGTTAGTGCCATAAGAAATGCCATTAAAATTGCTGTAAACTTTTTCATAATTCCACCCATTTTAATAATTTTGTATATATTTTATTCCAATGTCAGATAAAAGTCAATTAAACATTTATCGTTTTTTGTTTAATGCTGATAAACATATTGAAAATTTTGACGAACAGTGTTAAAATTACTGTGTTCCGAATTTTACACTCGAAAGGGGTATGCTAAATGGATATTTTTTCGGTAATCACTCTTTTCGGAGGTCTGGCGTTTTTTCTTTACGGAATGAATGTTATGTCCGACGGACTTGAAAAATCATCAGGCGGAAAGCTCAATGCTCATCTCAGCAAGGTGACAAAAAACAAATTTATCGCTATGCTTTTCGGCGCGGGTATGACAATTGCAGTTCAGTCGTCGTCGGCTGTGACGGTTATGCTTGTCGGACTTGTTAACTCGGGTATACTCGAGTTCGGTCAGACCATCGGTGTGCTTATGGGTTCAAATATCGGTACAACACTCACGGCGTGGATTCTCAGCCTTGCGGGTATCGACAGCGACGTTGTGTGGATTAACCTTCTCAAGCCTGCGAATTTCTCACCCATTTTTGCTTTTATCGGCATAATTCTTATTATGGTCGGCAAAAAGCAGAAGCATAAGAGTACGGGAAGCGTGTTTGTAGGCTTTGCTGTGCTTATGTTCGGTATGAATCTTATGTCGGGCGCGATGGAGCCTCTCGGCGAAATGCCCGAATTTGCAAGTGTTCTTACATATTTCAAAAATCCGATTCTCTCGGTTATTGTCGGTGCGGTGTTCACGGGCATTATTCAGAGTTCTGCAGCTTCCGTTGCGATTCTTCAGGCTCTTTCGCTCACGGGCGGAATCACTTACGGAATAGCAATCCCCATAATTATGGGTCAGAATATCGGTACTTGCGTGACAGCTGTAATTTCCAGTATCGGCGTAAGCCGTAACGCAAAGAAGGTTGCGGTTGTCCATCTTTCATTCAATATTATAGGAACGATCATCTGTCTGGTTCCGTTTGCTCTCGGCAGTATGATATTTAACTGGGCGTTCGTTGACCAGGAGATTACTCCGTTTATGATAGCGATCTGTCACAGTATTTTCAACATTTTAACAACATTCATTCTTCTTCCGTTCTCAAAGCAGCTTGAAAAGCTTGCAAATAAAATTATTTCCGATAAAGAAACCAAGAAAGCTTACCCCGAACCCGTTCTTCTTGATGAAAGACTTCTTACCGTTCCGAGTGTTGCTGTTGAAAAGTCATTTGTAACAGTTTCGGAAATGTGTGAAATTTCGAAGGATGCGTTCAGCAAAGCAATTGACCTTCTCAGTGATTATAAAAATGATGAAGCCGAAGAAATTATGCAGATGGAGTCGCATATCGACAAGCTTGAAGATATCCTTGGCACATATATGATGAAGCTTTCAAATATCGGTGTTTCTGATGTCGATTCAAAGAATATCGCCAAGATTCTCCATACCATTGATGATTTTGAGAGAATCGGTGACCACGCAGTCAATCTTAAAGATGTTGCGCTTGAGATTCATGAAAAACAGATTGTATTCTCAAATGAGGCGAATCGCGAAATTGCTGTTGTTACGGAAGCAATAACAGAGATTCTTGCTATCACCGCAAAGGCATTTGTAACAAATGATATTGTTCTTGCAAAATCGGTTGAACCGCTTGAGCAGGTTATCGACGACCTTATTCTCAAGGTTAAGAGAAATCATATTTCAAGACTCAGAGGCGGCAACTGCACAATTGAGCTTGGTTTTGTGCTCAGCGACCTTCTCACAAATTACGAAAGAGTTTCCGACCACTGTTCAAATATTGCTGTTGCTGTTATCGAATCAGCACACGGAACATTTGAAATTCACGAATACCTTGAATCTGTCAAAGAAAATGGCAACAAGGAGTTTGACAATCAGTATAAGGACTTCGGCAAGCGTTTTTCAATCTGATAAAAGGGGACTGTCATTATGGCGAAATCGGCAAATCAGAAGCTCAAGCTTCTGTATCTTCTCAGATTTCTTATGCAGTATTCCGATGAAGAGCATCCTTTGAGTATGGCTCAGATTATTGCGGAGCTTGCATCAAACGGCATTTCTGCTGAGAGAAAGAGTGTTTATGCAGACCTTGAATCGCTCAGACTGTTTGGTATTGATATAATACAGACCAAAGGTAGAAACGGCGGATATTATATTGGTGAACGTGATTTTGAATTGCCCGAGCTTAAGTTGCTTGTTGACAGTGTTCAGTCCTCGAAGTTCATAACGCAGGAAAAAACCTACAAGCTGATTAAAAAAATTGAAAATCTTGCAGGTGTTTATGACGGTCAGCTTTTGCAAAGGCAGGTTTATGTTACAAACCGCGTAAAAAGTATGAATGAAAGCATCTATTATGCGGTTGATGCTGTTTCCGATGCGATAAATCAGAACAGAAAAATCCGTTACCGCTATTTTGAATATACCGTTGAAAAAGAACGTATATTCAGGCATAACGGCGCATTCTATGAGGTTAGTCCGTTTGCGCTTATATGGGACGACGAAAACTACTATATGCTTGCCTGGGATTCCGAGGCGGAGAAGATGAAGCATTACAGAGTTGACAAAATGTCCGATGTGTCTTTGACTGATGAGGCCCGTGAAGGCACGGAGGCTTTTGAAAAAACCGATATGTCAGCCTATACAAAGTCGGTTTTCGGAATGTTTGGCGGCGAAGAGCAGAAGGTGAAAATCCGCTTTTCGAATCATCTTGTCGGTGCGGTGCTTGACCGATTTGGCAGGAATACAATCATCATTAAAGATGACGATGAGCATTTCACTGCAACTGTAAATGCCGTTGTGAGCGGACATTTTCTTGCGTGGGTATTTGCTTTCGGCGATGAAGCGGAAATTATTTCTCCAGAAAGCGTCCGTGAAAAAATGAAGGCGCATACTGATGCGGTGTTAAAAAAATATAACTGATAAATAATAAAACCGAACCCTTTGGGGTACCTTCCATAAGGAAGTTACCCCAAGGTGGCTCTTGCAGTAAAACTTAATAATTGTAATTTGAACGGTATAGCTTCGGCTATGCCGTTTTTGCTTTATGTTGTTTTGAAATATGCTGTTGGTACGCTACTTCCATTTCTTCGGCAGAAAGCATTTTAATTATTCCGGCACCATGGTAATAGATATCTACTGTCTGATGCCGTTTGCCGTTAATCTTCTCGGGGGCAGAAACAACAATCTTCTCAATGAACTCGTGAACTATCTCCGGTGTAAGTTCTGTCGGTCGGGTTATTCTTTTTGCTCGCTCAATGAAATGCTGTAAGCTTTCACATTTGATTTCCGTTTCTTCCAAAAATGTTTCAATGCCAGGAACTTTGTCTTTCAACTCTCGCTGTTCATCTTCCAAAGACTCGGAAAGTGTTGCAAATCGTTCATCGGATATTTTTCCTCTTGTGTTATCTTCATACAGAGTCTGAATGATACGGTCAATTTCAGCAATTCGTTTCTTTGCTTTTTCAAGTTCCTTGCGTTTCAGTTTCAAATCTTTCTGATGATTCAAATCCAATTCTTCAATCTGCTTAGTTGCAAAATCTTCTTCAAAGCATTGCACATACCACAACACCCTCTGCATATTTTCAAGAACAAGATTGTAGATTACTTTCTCACGGATATAGTGAGCTGTGCAGGAACTTGTATCTCTGCGGAACGATGAACAAAAGAAAAACGCTTGCTCTCGTTTGTAATTATTGGTTGCACCATAATACAATTTATTGCCGCAATCGGCACAGTACAGTAACCCCGAAAACATACTTATAAATCCTGTTTTGGGATTTCTGCGTTTGTTCTTTCTGAGACTTTGTACCAACTCAAACTTTTCTCTGCTGATAATTGCAGGATGAGTGTCAGAAAATATCTTCCACTCTTCTTCAGGGCGTTCAATCTTCTTTTTAATCTTGAAAGATTTTCTTCCTGTTCTGAAGTTTACTGTGTCACTTCTGTATTGTTGTTTAGATAGAATCGTAGCATCAGTATCTGAACACCAGTTTTGAAGTATCGCAGCTTTGCATCGGCATTTTCTTTTTATGCTGCTCCAATATTCGGTTGGTGTCATCACTCCGTCTGCTTTTAATCTTTTAGCAATCTGCGCAGGACCAAGTCCCGAGATGCACATATCAAAAATTCTGCGGACAACTTCTGCAGCAGGTTCATCAACAATCCATTCCTTTTTGTTGT
>JAZNHM010000002.1:0-3167 GCA_045576955.1 Acutalibacteraceae bacterium
CGAAGGGCTTATCCATTGAATCGATTCTGATTCCAAATCCCGAATCGTCGCTTACCGAAAGATTGCGCACGTCGGTTCTGTGGCCGTTTTCCTGCGGACGCATATATCTGTGCTCAAGCTCTGCAACGGTCATTGCGTGCTTTGCTATCTTTGCGCCTGTTTTTCTGTCGATATATGTTTCGTGAGGACCTCTGCCGTACCATTCAACGTTTTCGAGAGTGCTCTTGATGCCCATTCTCATACCGACCTTGAGCATCGGAAGGAGCAGACCCATTGCGCTGTGCTTGACAGTAACTTCGCCTGCGGGTGAGAAGAGATAGGTAGTTGCAACGCCTGCAACGAAGGGGGCGCTCCAGTTAACCTTGACCTCGACGCCAGAGGGTGTTGACTGAGCCTTGACGGAGCGGGCAACTGTCTGCGCTGTTGTTCTTCTCCACTGGTAAAGAGGATGGATTCCGTTAATCATCGGAGCAAAGTTGAGATATTCTCTGTCGTTATCGGTGAGCGCTCTGAAAAAGTCAGGTCTGAGGGGTGACCCATCTTCAATGACTTCTTCTTCGCCGTATCTGAGTGATGAAAGTGCGCCCGCGGTGATTTTTGCGGAGAATCCGTCACCGACAATATTGACATTCGACCCGCTCTTGAGGAATTTGAGGTTGCCCTTTGCGGGATTTTTCTTTGAAGCGGTCTGTTCACGGAGAACAAACTGGTTGAAGCTTTGCTCATAGCCTGCCTTTGCCCAAGGTTTGTCTTTAATAAGAATGAATGAAACTGTGAGGATAACTTCGCCGTCATCATAATCTTTGAGGTTTATGGGAAGCTGAACCTTTTCTTCCGAAAGAGGAGCAACAACAAGGTCGGTGATTTCGCCGCTCTTTACCTCGTCGCCGTTGACGGTAACGCTCCAACGGAATTTATAATCCTCTGTTGAAATGAAGAGGTTTTTGTTCTTTATTTTAATCTGACCGTTGCGACAGTCGCTGTCAACAGCTTCAAAGTTTGAGTAAACATTCTTGACCTCAAAATACGAAGGCTGAGGCTTTCTGTCGGCAGAAATGATGCCGTTTGCGCAGAAATAATAGCTTGATGCGCCTTCGCCGAAGTCTCCGCCGTAGAGCCATTTTTCTTGACCGTTTTCAACCTTGCGGATTGACTGGTCAACATAGTCCCAGATAAAACCGCCGCACATATGGTCATATTTTTCGAAATCGTCAACATATTCCTTGAAGTTGCCGAGGCTGTTTTCCATAGCGTGGGCAAATTCGCAGTAGATGACGGGGTGAGTCTTGTAAACTTCTGCAGGGATGGGTTTGTTATCTGCCGCAAGAGCGTTTGCAACGTTTTCGTAGGGGCTGATTTTCAGCTCTTTCTGCTGACGCATAGCATCAACGACGTATTCAACTGGATACATACGGCTGATGAAATCGCTCTTTGTGAAGTCAAAGTCGCCTTCGTAGTGGATGGGTCTTGACTTGTCGAGAGCAAGGATTGCGTTCTTTTCGTGGATGAAGTTTGTGCCGTCACCCGCTTCGTTGCCGAGCGACCAAAAACATACACAGGCGTGGCTTCTGTCACGGAGGACCATTCTCTCCGCTCTGTCCTCAACGGCTTCCTTGAATTCAAGATTGTCGCCGGGGCAGTTCTTGCGGCGTACGCCGTGGCTTTCAACATCAGCTTCGTCCATAACGTAAAATCCGAGTTCGTCGCAGAGGTCATAGAAAATTTCCGCATCGGGGTAATGGCTTGTGCGGATAGCGTTGATGTTGGCGCGCTTCATCAGATGAAGGTCCTGATAATATCTTTCAAGAGGCACTGCCCATCCGTTGTCAGGGTCAAAATCGTGGCGGTTAACGCCCTTGATGATAACTCTTTTGCCGTTCATATAAAGGGTGTCGCCCTTTATTTCCATTTTCTTAAAGCCGATTCTTATGCTCTTTGCGGAAAGAACAGTTTTTCCGCTCTTGAGGCAGAGAACAAGCTGATAAAGGTTGGGTTCTTCTGCAGACCATGCCTTGACATTTTCTTCAACATAGTTGAATTTAAGCACGGTTTTGCCGTTCTTTGCAGTGAGTTTTTCAGCCGCAACTTTTTTGGGTTTGCCGTCAACGATGATTGCAACCTCAAGTGCGCAGTCTTGTTCGTCGGCATAGTTCTGAAGCGTCACTTCAAGGTTAAGAACACCGTTTTTATATGAGTCATCAAGCGTTGCATCTGCAAAGAAATCACGGATACAGAGTTTTTCTTCCGCATAAACATAAACATCTCTGTAAACGCCCGAAAGGAACCACATATCCTGATCTTCAAGGTATGTACCGTCTGTGTAGCGGTAAACCTCAACGGTGATGCGGTTTTCGCCGATTTTAACATAATCGGTTATTCTGAATTCCGCAGGAGTCATCGAACCCTGCGAATAGCCGACCTGTCTGCCGTTTATGTAAAGGAAAAATCCTGCCTTGACTGCGCCGAAGTGAATAAAAATCTCCTTGCCCTCAAATGTTTCGGGAATTTCAAAGGTGCGGCGGTAAACGCCGATTTCGTTAAGGTCGTGATTGATTTTTGGGATTTCGCTCTTGATCGATGATACTGCCGAGGGAAGCGAAGAGCAAAGATAGATGGGTTTTCCATAGCCCTTGAGCTGCCAGAGCGAGGGAACAGGCATATCGTCCCAGTCGGAGTCATCGAAAGAATCACTGTAATAATCGGTTCGCAGGTCGTCAACGCCCTGCTGCCAGTAGAATTTCCAGGTGCCTGCAAGCGAAAATTTAAGAGGAGCCTCTGAGCCGTCAAGAGCTTCCTTAACAGAAGGGTGAGGCAGAGCGGTGTTATGACCGTCTTCTTTATTTACCTTAATAATGTACGGGTTTTCCCAGTATTTGAGATCAGACATTTTTATCTTCCTTTCTGTGGGAATGGGTTATACATTATTATAATATCATAAAAAAGAAAATTTGTCTATAAAAAAATAACCGCCCTCAGGCGGTTATCGGCAGGCAAAAAAATAGCCGCCCTTTTGGACAGCTAAATAAAAAAAGTGTCGGCGTCGACCTATCTTCCCGGGCCGCTTCCAGCCAAGTATTTTCGGCACTGTTGAGCTTAACTACCGTGTTCGGGATGGGAACGGGTGGACCCTCAACGTCATCAACACCGACTAAAAAACGCAACGGCGT
>JAZNHM010000003.1:0-3547 GCA_045576955.1 Acutalibacteraceae bacterium
AGGCAGCACCTGCACCGGCTGCTCCTGCACAGGGAAGTTGGAAATGCACCTGCGGAGTAACAGTCAGCGGTAAATTCTGCACGGAATGCGGAGCAAAGAAGCCCGAAGCAGAAGGCTGGACCTGTTCGTGCGGCGCTGTAAACAAAGGCAAATTCTGCCCCAACTGCGGACAGAAGAAGCCCGAGGGTGCACCGCTTTACCAGTGTGATAAATGCGGTTGGAAGCCCGAAGACCCCCACAATCCCCCGAAGTTCTGCCCCGAATGCGGCGATACTTTTGATTCAAGCGATATTCAATAAATTATTATAAAGGAGATTTAATTATGGGACTTTTTGACAAGAAATATTGTGACATCTGCGGCGACAAAATCGGACTGCTCGGCAACAGAAAACTCGAAGACGGCAATATGTGTAAGGACTGTGCAAGGAAGCTTTCACCGTTTTTCAGCGAAAGAAGAAGCTCAACCGTTGCTGAAATCAAACAGCAGCTTGCTTACAGAGAGCAGAATAAACAGATTCTTTCGTCATTCAGAGCAATGTTTACATTCGGCGAAGATGACAAAATCTATATTGACCCGATGAAGCAGAGCTTTATCGTTTCAAGCCGTAACCCCGGAAACTGGAGTGATGAAAACCCCGATGTTATTCCCATTTCAAATGTTACAAGTTGTACACTCCGAGTTGATGAAGACCGTGAAGAGATTTACACAGAAGGCAAAGACGGTCAGCGAGTCAGCTATAATCCTCCGAGATATAAGTTTACCTACAATTTCTATATTGACATCAAGGTCAACAATCCTTATTTTGATGAAATCACTGCAAGACTCAACGACAGCGATGTTGAGGGTATGGGCACAATGGAATATAACCGTTATCAGCAGATGGCACAGCAGGTTATAAACAACCTCACACAGAACAACGCAGGTATGCCGATGAATGGAGGTTATAATCAGCCGATGAATCAGGGTTATGCACCTGCAGGCGCATACGGTCAGCCTCAGGCAATGCCTTATGCACAGCAGAACGGTTATGCTCAGCAACAGCCAAATCCCTATGTACAGCAGAATCAGTTTAATCAGCAGATGAATAACGGCTATAATCAGCCTCCCGTTCAGCAGCAGGTTCAGCAGCCTGTATCGCAGAATTGGGTATGCCCTTCATGTCAGGCAAACAATGACGGCGGCAGATTCTGTGCGTTCTGCGGTTCACCCAGACAGTAATGAAAAAGATGAAAACCGTTATAATTATCATTTCTGTTCTTGTGATAGTTTTCGCCGTTGCGGCAGGTGTATGGTATTACAAGCATAAGTTTTATGTGCCTGATAAAAACGGTATGGTTTATTCTCTGACGGACACTATAAATTCTTGCCGCTATGAATCAGGCGGCAGTATGAACGGTGAATTAACCGAAGCACGGATTTTTATCAAAGATAACGATAAAGTGTGGCTTGAATATCATTACCGTTATCCCATCGGCACAAATAAAGAGGATATAAACCTTGAATATCAGATTGATTCCAAAGCTATTGACGATATCCGTGATATCTGCAAAAAATACGGTGTTCTCGGTTGGGGCAAGCTGAAGCGAAGTGATATTGTTGTTCTTGATGGTGCAACAGATGTGATTTCTTTGAATTATTCCGACAAAGAATACTACAGCTTCAACACAGGTCTTGAATTACCCGAAGGCGGAGAAAAAATATTTGATGAAATAACAGAAATTATCAAACAATATTTATAAGCAAGGAGATGATTAACCTTGTCAGCAATTCTTGAACAAAAATGTCCGTGTTGCGGCGGTGCTGTTGAATTTGACAGCGGTGTTCAGAAACTGAAATGTCCCTACTGTGACACAGAGTTTGAAATTACCGATATGCCGCAGGAAACCGATGAAATAAACTGGAGTTCGCAGAGTAGCCAATGGTCTGCAGGCGAAACAGACGGTATGAGCGTTTATGCCTGCAATTCCTGCGGAGGTGAAATCGTTGCCGATTCGACAACGGGTGCAACAGAATGTCCCTATTGCGGAAACCAGGTTGTTATGAAAGGGCAGTTTTCGGGTGCACTCCGACCTGACCTTGTTATTCCATTCAAGCTTGATAAAAAAGCCGCAAAGGAAGCACTCAAAAAACATATTTCAACAAAGAAATTTGTTCCCAAATCATTCCTTACAGATAACCGCCTTGAAGAAGTCAAGGGTGTTTACGTTCCGCATTGGCTTTTCACCTGCGATGCAATCGGTAACGCTAACTACAAAGCAAAAAAGGTCAAAAAATGGTCGGATGCAAACTACGATTATACCGAAACATCGTATTTTGACATTTACCGTAGCGGTAACATAAGCTTTGATAACATTCCTGTTGACGGTTCCAGAAAAATGCCCGATGACCTTATGGAATCTGTAGAGCCTTTTGATTTGTCGCAGGCAGTAGATTTCAACACCGCATATCTCGCAGGCTATCTTGCCGATAAATATGACGTAACAGCCGAGCAGAGTATGCCCCGTGCGAATGAAAGAGTCAGACAGAGCATTATTGATTCGTTCAAGGAAACCGTAAAGGGATATGACGAGGTTGAAAATCAGGGTGCAAATATGAATGTTGCAAACGGCATTTATAAATACGCACTCTATCCCGTATGGCTTCTCAATACAAAGTGGAACGGCGAGAATTTTACCTTTGCAATGAACGGGCAGACGGGTAAATTCGTCGGCAATATCCCCACGGATAAAAAAGCTGTTACCAAAGCTTCGCTTCTTCTCGGTGCAGGCATAGGCGCAGTAATTTACGGTCTTATGTGGCTGATAGAGCTGCTTTAAGGAGGTGCGGAAAATGACTAGAAAGATTTTTGCAACTTTGGTTGCGGTTATAATTTGTTTTTCAGCGGTGATTTCCGCATCAGCTTATACTCAGGAGTATGTTATTGACTATGCGGATAAGCTCGCATCAAGCGAAATTGAAGAACTCGATTTGTTTGCCGAAAAGCTCGAAACTGCTTACGGTGTTACCGTGATTTTCTGCATAACCGAAGGTACGGGCGACGTAACTGCCGATGAATTTTCTTCGGAAACATATATCGATTATACCGATAACGAAAACGGAATTATAATCGTTCACGATGATTGGAACAAATCATATTCCGTATTCACTTCGGGCAACGCAGATGAATATTTCAGCGATGCCGCCGTTGACAGTATGATTGATACGTATGACAGCGATGACAGCTATTACGGCGGAATTTATGCCTGCTATGAGCTTGCGGAAGAATATCTTAAAAATGGCTATTCGGGCGGATACGTTTATGAAAGCGAAGAGTTTGTTTATGAAGACGAATCAACCGAGCCGAAAACAGAAAATGAAAAAGACGGCGTTTCAATTATTTGGCTGCCCGTTTCGCTTCTTATCGGTCTGCTTGTCGGTTTCCTTATCATTAACGGCATAGCCTCAAAAAACAAGTCGGTAAAAATGCAGGAAAATGCAACCGTCTATACCCGACCGGGCAGTATGGTTATAACAGGAAGTGCGGACAATTTCCTTTATAACAACGTC
>JAZNHM010000004.1:0-16854 GCA_045576955.1 Acutalibacteraceae bacterium
GTTGCCGTCTGCTTGTTCACATCGTTGATGCGGCAGGCAGCGAAGGCAGAGACCCGATTGAGGATTTTGAAATAATCAACAAGGAGCTTGAAAAGTTCGATCCCGAACTCGCAAAACGTCCTCAGATTGTTGCCGCAAACAAAATTGACCTTGCAAGCGACGAACAGCTTGAACGACTCGAAAAATATTTCACCGAAAAAGGTTACGAATATCACACTATGTGCGCACCCATCCTCGAGGGTACTCAGGAACTTATCCATACAGTCTGGAACAAGCTTCAGACACTTCCTCCCATAAAGAAATACGAGGCAGAAAACATTCCTCTTGAGATGTTCGAAAAGCAGAATGACAAAGGCTTTACAATCCGTGTTGAGGACGATGTTTATTTTGTTGAAGCTCCGTGGCTTCTCAAAATCCTTCAGAGAACAGACCTTGACGACTATGAATCGCTCCAGTATTTCCAGAGAATTCTCATTTCAAGCGGCATCATCGATGCTTTGCACGAAAGAGGAATCAATGAAGGCGATACCGTTTCGATTTACGACCTTGAATTTGATTTTGTTAACTGATTGCGGGGTATAATTCTTGAATTCATTACTTGAAAAAACGGCAGATGTTGCATCTCTCAGTCCGCTGACCCTTGCGTTTATGGGCGACACGGTTTTTGATTTGCTCGTGAGAAGCGAACTCATCTGCGAGGCAAACAGACCCGTCAAAGAGCTCCATTCAACCGCAAGCAAAAGAGTCTGCGCAAAGGCTCAGGCAGACGGAATCCGAAAGATTATGCCGATGCTTACTGAAGATGAACTTGCTGTTTTTAAAAGAGGCAGAAATGCTCACACGGGAGCAATTCCCAAGCACGCATCAAGTGCCGATTATCACTATGCAACAGGGCTTGAAAGTCTTTTAGGTTGGTTATACCTCAAAGGCGAAACCGAAAGAATCAGAACTATTTTCAATGCAATCAAAGAAACCGACGAAGGGGTAAAACATGAATAAATCAAAGGTAATTGAGCTGCTCAGAAACAACGGTATGTGGCTTGTGGGCTGTATTCTTTACTCAATCGGAGTTAACTGTTTTTCAGTTCCGAATAACATTGCGCAGAGCGGCATTACGGGCGTTGCGGTTATTCTCAACCATTTGTTTGACTTGCCCGTCGGTACGGTCAACTTTGCCCTCAACATCCCCCTGCTTATTCTTATGATGATTTATCTCGGGAAGAAGCTGGTAGCAAGAACGCTGTGGGTAACAATACTACTCTCAACCGCAATTGACGTTATCGCGGTTTTTGCGCCAGAATACACAGGCGATAAAATTCTTGCCGCGTTATTCTGCGGGCTTTTTCAGGGTGCCGGTCTGGGACTGATAATGATTACGGGTGCAACCAGCGGAGGCACGGATATCGTAGCAAGGCTTGCGCACAAAAGATGGCCTCACATAACGGTCGGCAGCATCGTTCTTGCTGCTGATGCCGTTGTTGTTACTGCAGGAATGTTCGTTTTCGGAAGTATTGAAAGCGGTCTTTACGCAATCATACTCATTTACGTAAGCACAAAGGTTATTGACTCTATGATTTACGGCACAGGCAACGGCAAAATGCTTATGATTGTTTCCGAAAAAGCCGATGAAGTTTCAAAGGCAATAGTCAGTTCATCACCCAGAGGTGTTTCGATCATCCCCGCCGTAGGCGCATATACAGGCGACAGCAAGAATATTCTTCTCTGCGTTGCAAGAAAACATGAAATCTCGGGAATCATCAAAACTGTCAAATCGGTTGACGATAAGACATTCATCATCGTAAGCGAAGCCAACGAGATACTCGGCAAAGGCTTTAAAAAGACAATATAAAAGGAGTAAATTATGAAAATTTTAAAAAGCGTTGCAGCAATTCTTATGGCAGCAATTATACTTGTTGCCGGCGGATGCACCCCCTCTATGGTAAAAAACGGAAATCTGACTGATTTTGTTTACTGCATAGGAAAAGACGAGCATCCCCGAATTTATCTTATTGACGACGGAACTTTTATTATAAGTTACGAAATTATGGATCAGATGTTGCTCGAAGGCACTTACAGCATGCCTGACAAAATGACTGCAAAACTGACAGCTAATGATGGTTCGGAATACTTTTTTGATGTTGACAAGAAAAACAGATGCTTGATTTTCGACGGTGAAAAATCTGACAGTTTTCCCGAAGAATATAATGAAATCTTTGAAATAAAAGACGGAACAACATTTAATGTTTGGGAATAAATTAATAACACTTGACAACATAAAAGATATCGTTATATAATATTCAGGTTGAAATTTACTAAAGAGAGGTTTTATAAATGTCAGGCCATTCAAAATGGAGTACCATTAAACGCAAAAAAGAAAAAACCGACAATCAGCGTGCCAAGATTTTTACCAAAATCGGCAGAGAAATCGCTGTTGTAGTCCGTGAAGGCGGTCCGGACCCCGCATCAAACTCAAAGCTCAAGGACGTTATTGCAAAAGCTAAGGCAAACAACGTGCCCAACGATAACATCGAAAGAATAATCAAGAAGGCTGCAGGAGAAACAGGCGGCGCAGACTACGAAGAAATCGTATACGAAGGCTATGGTCCCTCAGGCGTTGCAGTTATCGTTGAAGCACTTACCGACAACAGAAACAGAACTGCAGGCGATGTCCG
The DNA here is from genome assembly GCA_045576955.1 of Acutalibacteraceae bacterium. Taxonomy (GTDB): domain Bacteria; phylum Bacillota; class Clostridia; order Oscillospirales; family Acutalibacteraceae; genus CAG-177. The sequence continues at coordinate 2,673 of JAZNHM010000004.1, forward strand.
TCACTATTTCGACAAGTATGGCGGAAATATGGGTCAGTCAGGCTGTGTTTCATTCATGTTCTCAAAGCAGGGTGTTCTTGTTGTTGAAGCTGAAGGCGTTGACGAAGATAAGCTTATGTAAGATGCTCTTGAAGCAGGCGCAACCGATTTCATCACCGATGATGAAGGTGTTTTCGAAATCAGAACCGAGCCCAACGATTGCGGCGCAGTAAGAGAAGACCTCGAAGCAAAGGGCTATGCTTTTGTTTCGGCTGAAGTTGAATATGTTCCCTCAACATACACCGCTCTCACCAATCCCGACGACATAAAGAATATGGCTAAAATGCTTGAAATGTTTGAAGATAACGATGACGTACAGGCTGTTTGGCACAACTGGGAAAACGCTGACGACGCTGAATAATCCTATTATAATAAGCAATCACTCCCCACGGAAAACTTTAATTGATTTCCGTGGGGTATTTTATTTTGACATTTCAAATCTAATATGTTATTCTATATTTATTACCATATTTTATATACGGAGTGATAAAAATGTATTTTGATTTTATTGAAAAAGTTAAATTTGAAGGTGCTTCAAGCAAAAATCCGTTTGCATTCAAGTACTACGATGCAGACAAGGTTATCATGGGCAAAACCATGAAGGAACACCTCAATTTTGCTATGGCTTGGTGGCATAATCTCGGTGCGGCAGGTACAGATATGTTCGGCAGAGACACTGCAGATAAAGCTTTCGGCGCGGAAAAAGGAACAATGGCTCATGCAAAGGCAAAGGTTGATGCAGGCTTTGAATTCATGCAGAAGCTCGGCGTTGAAAATTTCTGCTTCCACGATGTTGACCTCGTTCCAGAAGCAGAGGATATCAACGAAACCAACGCAAGACTTGATGAAATCAGCGATTATATTCTTGAAAAGATGAACGAAACAGGCATCAAGTGCCTCTGGGGTACTGCAAATATGTTCTCAAATCCCCGTTTTATGAACGGTGCGGGCAGCACAAACAGTGCTGATGTTTACTGCTTCGCAGCAGCTCAGATTAAAAAAGCGCTCGACATCACCGTTAAACTCGGAGGCAAGGGTTACGTTTTCTGGGGCGGCAGAGAAGGCTATGAAACTCTCCTTAACACCGATGTTAAGTTTGAGCAGGAAAACATCGCACGCCTTATGAAAATGGCTGTTGATTACGGCAGAAGCATCGGCTTTGAGGGCGATTTCTACATTGAACCCAAGCCGAAGGAGCCTATGAAGCATCAGTATGATTTCGATGCCGCTACCGCTATCGGCTTCCTCCGTCAATACGGTCTTGACAAGGATTTCAAGATGAACATTGAAGCAAACCATGCTCTCCTTGCAGGCCATACATTCGAACACGAGCTTCGCATTTCGGCAATCAACGGTATGCTCGGCTCAATCGACGCCAACCAGGGCGACCCCGTACTCGGCTGGGACACAGACGAATTCCCGTTCGACGTTTACTCCGCAACAATGTGTATGTATGAAGTCCTCAAGGCGGGAGGTATGAAGAACGGCGGTCTTAACTTCGACGCAAAGAACCGCAGACCCAGCAACACCCGTGAGGATATGGTTCTCGGTTTCATACTTGGTATGGATACTTTCGCACTTGGTCTTATCAAAGCCGCAAAAATAATTGAAGACGGTACAATCGACAGCTTCAAGGCAGAGAGATATTCAAGCTTCAACACCGGCATCGGCAAGAAGATTGCAGACGGCGAAGCAACTCTTGAAGAGCTTTCGGCATATGCATGTTCACTCGGCAAATGCGCTGACCCCGGTTCGGGCAAACAGGAATACCTTCAGTCCGCAATAAACGGCATTATGTTTGGTGAATAAGATGAAATATGTTATCGGTATAGACCTCGGCACCTCGGCAACAAAAACCGTTCTTTTCGATGAAAACGGTGCAACCGTTGCCTCGGCAAGCCGTGAATACGAACTTCTCCAGCCGCATAACGGCTGGGCAGAGCAGAATCCCTCTGATTGGTACGATGCCGCAATCGAAACGCTTTCAAAGGTTGTTTCGGACAGCGGCGTTGACAAAAACGACATCGTTTCCATCGGCATTTCGGGTCAGATGCACGGGCTTGTTATGCTCGATGAGGAATGCAACGTTCTTCGTCCGTCAATCCTCTGGTGCGATCAGAGAACGGGCAAGGAATGCGATGAGCTGACGGAAATGCTTGGCAAAGAAAAGCTCATTGAAATCACCGCAAACCCCGCACTCACAGGCTTCACAGCATCAAAAATTCTTTGGGTAAAGAACAATGAACCGGAGATTTTCGAAAAGTGCCGCCACATTCTTCTTCCTAAAGACTATCTGCGTTTCAGACTTACGGGTGAATTTGCAACTGAGGTTTCGGATGCATCGGGAATGCAGATTCTTGACGTTCCGCAGAGAAAGTGGTCAAAGGTTATGATTGATGCACTTTCAATCAAAGAAGAATATCTCGCAAAGGTTTATGAATCCCCCGAAATCACGGGATATATCAACAGCGACACAGCTGAAAAGACAGGGCTTTCAACATCAACATCGGTTGTCGGCGGTGCGGGTGATAATGCCGCTGCCGCAGTCGGCATGGGCGTTGTTGAAGAAGGCAAGGCGTTCACAACAATCGGTACATCGGGCGTTGTTTTCGCTCATACGGACAATCCCGTCATCGACCCCAAAGGCAGAGTTCACACCTTCTGTTGTGCCGTGCCCGGTGCGTGGCACGTTATGGGTGTAACTCAGGGCGCTGGTCTTTCGCTCCAATGGTTCAAGAATAATTTCTGCGGCGAGGAATCCGCTCAAGCAACAAGTGAAGGCAAGGACGTCTATATCATTACCGACGAAAAGGCAACAAAAATCGCTATCGGATGCGAAAAGCTTCTCTATCTCCCCTATCTTATGGGCGAAAGAACCCCGCACCTCGACCCCGACTGCAGAGGCGTTTTCTTCGGTCTTTCCGCAATCCACACACGCTCTCATTTTATCAGAGCAATAATGGAAGGCGTTACATATTCACTCTATGACTGCTTGCTCGTTCTCAAGGAAATGGGCATCAATCCGCAGTCGATGCTTCTTTGCGGAGGCGGAGGAAAAAGCAAACTCTGGAAGGGCATGATTTGTGACACGTTCGATATGCCTGTGCTCACAACAAAATCATCCGAAGGCCCTGCACTGGGCGTTGCAATTCTTGCGGCAGTCGGTTCGGGAATCTACCCCGACGTTAAATCGGCTTGCAAGGCAATGATACCCGACGAAGCAAAAATCTCGAATCCTGACAGCACAAACACTGAGAAATATCGTGCGTGCCATGCCGTTTATTCGTCACTTTATAATTCACTCAAAGATGATTATAAAATTCTTGCGAATCTTGATTAAAGCAAAGGCTCAATCCGTTACGGATTGAGCCTTTTTGGAGAAAACTATGATATTTTATTTTTCTGCGACGGGCAACAGTCGCCATGCCGCAAAAATGATAGCCTCAGCAACAAGCAACAGGGTTATTTCTATCACTGATTGTTTAAAAAACGGTGTATTTGATTTCACCGCAGAAAGCGGCGAAACAATCGGCTTTATCTCACCCGTTTATAATTTCGGTCTGCCCGTAACAGTCATTGATTTCATAAACCAACTCAACCTCAGGCACAACGGCGGCTATGTTTTCACGCTCGTCACTTACGGCGGATTTTCGGGCGGTGCAAGCAAAATGTTGAGGGGCTTATTGAAGCAAAAAGGCATAAAAATCGATGCTCAGTATTCCGTCAGAATGCCCGACACATGGACTCCTGTTTATGACCTTTCAGATAAAAATAAAGTCAACGAAACCAACAGAAAAGCAGATATCAAAATTGACGTAATAATTAACAGAATAAATAAAAAAGCGAAGGGCAATTTTGATTCAAAGCGAATACCCTTCGGAGATAAATTCTACGGCGGATATGAGGAAATGCGCAGAACAAGTTCACTTTCCGTGAGCGAAAATTGCATTGCATGCGGTCTTTGTGCAGAGCAATGCCCCGTTGATGCAATCGAAATTCAAAACGGCAGACCTATTTGGGTAAAGGGAAAGTGTGCAATGTGCCTGAGCTGTTTGCATCACTGCCCCGAATTTGCAATTCACAGAGGAGAAAAAACAAAAATCCACGGACAATATACACACGAATGAAAACAACCGCTTCAGCTGAATTGCCGAAGCGGTTGTTTTTATTCAATACCTGCAAGCTTAAGATTTTCAAGATGCTTTTCGTATGTTACCGCATAATAATAATTTGCGTTTTCATCGTGACAGAAGTAGAGATAATCAACATCTGCGGGATTGAGTGCAGCATTGATTGTTTTAAGACCGGGATTGCAAATCGGTCCTGCCGGAAGAGCCTTGCACTTATATGTGTTGTAATAACTGTTATATCGGTTAATATCGCCCGTAAGATACGGCTTAACATGGCGTTCGATATAATAAATAGAAGAGTCCATCTGAAGCTTCATTCCGGCCTCAAGTCTGTTATATATAACGGCTGCGATTTTGGCAACCTCGCCCGACTTTCCGCCCTCTTTTTCAACAATTGAAGCAACAGTCAGCACCTCATCCATCGTGTATCCGAGTGCCGATGCCTGCGCCATCATCTGCTCCGTGATATTTGCCTTGCCACCTCTGAGAAATTTTCCTATTGCATCCTGAGGCTTAGAATTGGTATAAAACTCATATGTGCTCGGATAAAGATATCCCTCAAGTTTAAAGCATCGGTTGGGATTCGACGGAATTTTTGCAACAAGCGGATAATAGGTGTAATCATAGGTTGCGGCTGTTTCCATAAGCTCGTCAAAATCTGCGACCTCATATTCATCAAGAATTTTGAATATTTCGGTGAGGCTTCTGCCCTCGGCAAAGCTGAGAGTGACCGTTCTTCTGCCCGTGGCCTCCTGTGTATGCATCTTTTTTGTTTCTTCAATGTTATTTTCGGTAAATATTTCCGTCAGCGGACTTGTATGCGAAACAGGAATATACATGGTCGGCTTTTCGTTTTTCTCTTCTTTTTCCGTGAGATTTACGAAGGCATCAATCGCATCCGAAAGATTCTCAACAGATGTTGCAAGCGAATCGGCAGCGGTTGTTGTTACATCAGTCTCTGGTTCTTTTGTTGAACACGATGCCGCAAACAAAACGCATACCGCAAGCAAGCATACAGCAATTGTTTTTATAATTTTCATTAATATCCAGTCCTTTTTATTTTTGTGACAAAATATTATCATAAGGGCAGATAAAAATCAACCGCTGTGTAAAAAGTTTACACAGCGGTAATAATTTATATGTTCTCTCTGTATTTCTTGCGTGCATATCTGAAAACAATATATGCAACACATATTGCAGCGAAAATTCCGATATAAAGAGCATATCTCTTTGCCTCGGGAGTCATAACCTCGCCATCATCGGTCGAAACAGCCGAACCGGAACCACCAAAGAAGAAATCACTATTACCCATGCCTGAAGGAACATAGTTTTTAACATCGTCCCAAAGGGTACTCATAAGAGCAAGGATTTCGGGGTTGAGATTGAGGAAAAGCTGAGTTTTGAACTTACCGTCCTCGGGATAGAGAATTTCATCCTCATAGAAAGAATATTCGGGGTTAGAATACACTTCGGTGTGAGGGCTTGCATAACAGATATATTCCGCATTTGCAAGAGCAACCTCAGGCTCGAGCAGAAAGTTTATGTAAAGTTCTGCCGCAAGCTTATTCTTTGCGCCCTTGAGCACACACGCACCGTCAACAAAGAAGTTAACGCCTTCTTTCGGATAAACAAACTCGAGTGCGGGATTATTATCCTTCATAGTGAGAAAATCGCCCGCATAGTAGGGTGCCATTGCAGCCTCGCCCGCTTCCATTTTAAGGAAAACCTCATCGTTAACATAGGCGGGAGAAACATTCTTCTGCTCCTTGAGAAGCTCTGCGGCAACTCTCCATGAAACATCAGATTCATTATTATAATCCATACCGAGAATACTCTGCGCAATCGCAAATGCATCACGGGGATTGTTGAACATCAGAATACTGTTTGAATAATCTTCGTCCCAGAGTGCTGTCCAGCTGTCGGGAGCTTCTTCAACCATTTCGGTATTATAAATAAGACCCACCATGCCGACCGTATAGGGCACGGAATATTCATTCTTTGGGTCGTGCGCGAGGTTTTTATATTTCTCGGGAATATACTTATAATTTGGAATATTCGAAAAATCGATAGGCTGAAGCATATCCTCAGCTATCATTCTTTCAATCATATAGTCCGACGGAATAACAATATCATAAGAAACTCCGCCGCCCTTGAGCTTTGAATACATAACCTCGTTGTTATCGTAGGTTTCGTAAACAACGTCGATACCGTATTTTTCTTCGAATGCCGCATTGACATCGAGAGTATCGTCGGCACCGTCGGAAATGTATTCGCCCCAGTTATAAACATAAAGAGTCGTACCTCTGAGCGCATCGATTTCGCTTTGCTCCGCCGCAAACGATGTTACACAGGGCAAAAGAGAAATAACCAACGCAAAAAGCACGGATGCAATTCTTTTTTTCAATAAAAACACCCCACTTGAAAGTGTTATTTTTTCTTGCTTTTCTCCTCACTCTTTGACTGTGCGATGTTATAAAGAATAAGAAGAACAAGTATGCTCACGAAAATCAGAGCCGAAAGAGCATACATATCCGGCTTGACTCGTTTCTTTGTCATTGAGAAAATGGCAATAGGAAGAGTCTGGAAACCGGGTCCGCTGGTGAAATAACTGATGATGAAATCATCCAGCGAAAGAGTGAACGCCATAATCATACCCGTGATGATACCGGGCATAATCGACGGCAAAACAACCTTGAAGAAAGCCATAAAAGGCTTACATCCCAAATCCTGAGCCGCTTCGGAAAGATTGCGGTCCGTCTGACGGAGCTTGGGCAATACGTTAAGGATAACGTAAGGAAGGTTGAAAGTTACGTGGGCGATAAGCATTGTGCCGAAGCCGAGCACGGCATCCTTGCTCAGAAGTCTGCCCACAAAAACAAACAGAAGCATCATTGAGATACCCGTTACGATTTCAGGATTCGTCATAGGGATATTTGTTGTTGCCATAACGCCTGCACGAACGGGACCCTTTTTGAATTTGTCGATGCCGACTGCCGCCGCAGTTCCGAGAACGGTTGCGATCACGGAAGAACAAACAGCAAGGATAATTGTGTTATAAAGCGACCTCAGTGTTGCTTCATCCTCAAGAAGCGCCTTATACCAATCAAGCGAAAATCCTGCGAAAACGCTTGTACTGCTTGATGAATTGAACGAAAAAAGAATCATTACCAAAATCGGTGCATAGAGAAAAAGAAAAACGAGGAAAGTATAAACCTTTGATACAGCTTTCATATAACCATACCCTCCTCATCACCCGTAAAGCGATTCATAATCGCCATACTGATAAGAATAAGCACCATCAGCACAAGCGAAAGCGCCGCACCGAGGTTGTAATTATAAGATTGCTGAAACTGTCTTTCAATAACGTCACCGATAAGGTCAAACGAGCCGCCGCCGAGCTTCTGTGAAATATAGAAAGTACTGACCGATGGCACAAAAACCATTGTTATTCCCGAAACAATACCGGGCATGCTCATCGGGATAATGCAACGTCTGACGACTGTAAGACGGTTGCCGCCCAAGTCCTGGCAAGCTTCAACCATACTGTAATCAAGCTTTGCCATAACCGAATAAATCGGCATTATCATATACGGCAGGAAATTATAAACCATGCCGAGAATAACCGCACCTTCGGTATTAATCATGTGAATCGGGTCTATACCGATTTTGCCGAGAAGATTGTTGATTATACCCGTATCCTGAAGAAGTGCCATCCACGAATAAGTTCTGATAAGAAAACTCATCCACATAGGAAGCATAACAAGCATAACCATCGTCCGCTGGATTTTCTCTGTCTTTTGTGAAATGATATAGGCAAGCGGAAACGCTATTATCAGACAGATGATTGTTGCAACTATTCCGAACCAGATTGAACGCAGAAATGTCGGTATATATTTGCTCAGGGCGGTTATATTCTCAAAAGTGAAAGCACCCGAAGCATCGGTAAAAGAATAATAAACAACAAAAAACAGCGGAGCGATTATAAAAATCACGGACCAGACAATATAAGGTGAGGCAACAAGCTTTGACCCGAGAGATGAACGGTTGCTCATTCCTCCACCTCCTCCTCTGCATTTGAAAGCTCATCAAACTCTTCGCTGAATGAACTGTAGTCGCCGTAGATACCCGAATATTCGGATTTTTTCATAATATGAATCGCATCGGGTTCGATGAAAAGACCGATTTTTGCGCCCTCCGGCTGATAATCGGTTGTCTGAATCATCCATTTGAAACCACCGATATCAACAATAATTTCGAAATGAACGCCCTTGAATGTCACGGATGTAACAGTACCGCGAAGCATACCCTTTTCAGGTTCAACAACGTCAACGTCCTCAGGACGAACAACAACGTCAACCGCCTCATTCTTGCCGAATCCCTTGTCGAGACACTCAAATCTGTGGCCCGAAAAATCAACAAGGCAGTCGTCAATCATAACGCCATCAAGGATATTACTTTCGCCGATGAAGTCCGCAACAAATGCGTTCTTGGGTTCATTATATATATCAAGAGGCGTACCTATCTGCTGGATAACACCGCCGTCCATAACAACAACGGTATCCGACATCGAAAGTGCCTCTTCCTGGTCGTGGGTAACATAAATAAAGGTGATTCCGAGCCTCTGCTGAATCTTTTTAAGCTCAACCTGCATATCTTTTCGAAGCTTAAGGTCGAGCGCACCGAGAGGTTCATCGAGAAGAAGAACTCTGGGTTTGACCGCAAGCGCTCTCGCAATCGCAACTCGTTGCTGCTGACCGCCCGAAAGCGAATTGATGTTTCTCTTATTAAAGCCTGTGAGATTTTCATGTGCGAGCATCTCTTCGACTGTTTCTTTAATCTGCTTTTCGGGAACTTTTTTGATTCTGAGACCGAAAGCAACATTTTCATAAACATTCAGGTGGGGAAAAAGCGCATAACGCTGAAAAACAGTGTTAACCTGCCTTTTGTGAGGAGGAACACCATTCATCTTTTTATCTTCAAAGATTACCTCACCTTCATCGGGTTCGATAAAGCCTGCAATGATTCTGAGAGTCGTTGTTTTTCCGCATCCCGAAGGACCGAGAAAAGTTATGAACTCTTTATCACGGATATATAAATTGAGGTCTTTGAGTACCTGATTATTTCCGAAGGTCACGGAAATGTTTTTCAAATCAATGATCGCATTTTTTTTCAATTATGCAGCCCCTCTCTGCCTTTGCTGTGATGGCTTATAATAATATAATAAAATATAGTGCAAAATCTTGCAAATGTCAACAATTTTTTTAATAAATCCGCGAAAAATCCGTTAGGGTTTAAGTATTTCAAATAATTTACTTCAAGTTACTCTTAAATACTCTTTTTTTCTCTGTTTTACTCACTTTTTATTATTTTGAATTTTTTTTGGTTCATCGATAATTCCCGTAATGTAATCGAGCGAAATATTATAGTATTTTGCAAGCATAATATACTTATCAATGCTCATCTGAACAGCGCCTCGCTCATAACGGCTGTACTGCGTCTGCTGAATACCCAAAACCTGCGCAATCTGAGTCTGTGACAAATCATTATCCTCTCTGATATCCTTAAGCCTCTGATAATAATTCATTGTATTCCCCCTTTTTACCGAATATATCATAGAACTGAAGAATACTATTGACTTTAGTACCGAAGAGTACTATAATGAATATAGTATTACGCCTGTCTTGTTAATTATTGACAGTCACGGTGTATACTGATATAATTTTATTACAGAGATATCTCTGCCATATTAAAGGAGGAATAAAAATGTTAGGTATCTTTTCAATGTTTTTGGCATTCTTTTTCTCAATCTCATCATTTTTTACTGTTCTCGCAGGCGACAATCTTGATATGATGACGCTCCCCTACGACCAGTCAAGCGGCAATGTGTGGGAATGTAAAATCAATGACGAGTCCGTTGCTGTTATTGTTGAGGAAGATATATTCGGTTCACTTCAGACCTTCACCGTTGAAGGCATCAGCGAAGGAAGAACTACTGCAACCGCAACAAACAAAAACGGTGAAACTCTCGAATGCATCCTTGAATCATATGCTGAAATCAATCCGTATAACGGCAAGCTTGAATATTATGACATTTATGTTTTGTATGATTTCGGAGAATTCATTTCGTACGGAGACGGAATTACGCTTACAGCGCAGACACCCGTTGATGGCGGATATTGGGATTTCAGCGCATACAGCGATATTGTAGAGCTGAAAAACTATCCCGAAACCGAAAACGGAGTTTGCAACTTTGATGTTATTAACACTACTCTTGAAGATGAAAAATATGCCGTTCTTTTCACATATTATTCAGCTGACGGCACTCCTCTCGAAAATCAGTTCAAATCATTTACACTTACCGCAGACGGTAAAATTGACTATACTCCCGAAAACAGACTTGCAAAAATTGAACTTCCGAGCGATTTTTCAAAGCTTATAACCTGGACTCTTTCTCCTGCTTCGCTTGACAGCGAAACAGCCGAAATAATCAGCATTTACCCCGAATCAGACACTTACGGCAGCCTTTACTTCCCTGAGGATTATCCGAATGCAGACCTTACTCTCAGCCTTCTTGATTCACTTCTTGGCAAAGTTCCCGTGGGCGGAAAAGATACTATTGTTATTGAGGCACTTAAAGAAGGAACAGCAAGATTCACTCTTGAAAAGGTTGATATGTATCCTATTGTCAAAACAGATGAAGGCTACAAAGTAGTTGCCGACAGACGAGTAATTCTTGAAACGGTTACGGTTGAAGTTACCGTTGATGCAGACCTGAATATCAGCTACGAAATCAAATAAAAAATTATAACCCCGATACAAAGTGGCAATACTTTAAATGCTACAAAATGTATCGGGGTGATTTTTTGCAATTCAACAAGGTTGAAATATGCGGAGTTAACACCGCGAAGTTAAAAGTTCTTAAGGAAAGTGAAAAAATGGAACTGCTGAGGAAAGCGCGTGCAGGCGACAAGAAAGCAAGAGAAGACCTGGTAACAGGAAATCTCCGCCTTGTGCTGAGCGTAATTCAGCGATTTTCCAACAGAGGTGAAAATCCCGATGACCTTTTTCAGGTCGGGTGTATAGGTCTGATAAAAGCGATTGATAATTTTGATATGTCGCTTGACGTAAGATTCAGCACCTATGCCTGCCCGATGATTATCGGCGAAGTGCGCAGACATCTCAGAGATAATAACCCCGTAAGGGTCAGCCGTTCGGTCAGAGATACCGCATACCACGCAATGCAAGTACGTGAAAGACTGATAAATGAGCTTGAACGCGACCCGACTCCCGAGGAAATAGCGAAAGAACTTGGCATTTCAAAAGAAAACGTTGTGATTGCGCTTGATGCAATAGTTGAACCCGTTTCTCTTAATGAACCTGTCTATTCCGACGGCGGCGACACAATTTATGTTATGGACCAGATAGGCGATAACGAAAACGACGAAAGCTGGCTTGACGAAATTCTTCTGAAACAAGCAATAAAAGATTTGAACGAGCGCGAAAAAAGAATACTCCACCTGCGTTTTATGCGGGGCAAAACACAAATGGAGGTTGCTGATGAAATCGGAATTTCGCAAGCACAGGTTTCAAGACTTGAAAAGGGCGCAATCAAAAAGATTAAAGATAACAATAGGGCATAAAAAAACAGGCTGTCATTTTTTTGACAGCCTGATATTTTTACATAAGCGCAACAGACATTGCAAGCAATATCTGCGCGGGATAATAGCTCGAAAGCTCGATTGTTACCCACACGTTCTTTTTCTTTACGGGTGTAAAATAAAGGATTCCAAGACAAGTGTCACTAATAATGAACAGTACCGTTCCGATAAAAGCAACGACAAAAGAAACTTCACCCGTTCCGAAAGCGAGCACCGCTGCAGATGCAGCTTTATAGAACAGTGCTCCGTAGTAGACTGCCATAACCGGCTTGAGCTTTTTATCTATTTTCATTTTAAGCACTTTCATCATAACCAGCGCTATCACCGCGCCCGCAACACCGATAAGAAGTGCAGTCAAGCTGAATCCGCCCGCAGAAATAAATGCACAGAGCGCAAAAACGTGACCCGCAAGAAAATAGAGCGTACCGAGAGCAACCAACTTGCTTTTGAATGTCGGTGCAACTTCTTTGATACCCAAAAGAACATCCCCGAAAAATCCGAAAAGCACCGAAAAACACATCATACAGAAATAATATGTATCAACGGGATTGAGGCAGTATCCGACAACCGCAATCGAAATGAATCCGAAGCTTGCCATAAACTTGCACATCATTCCTTCGAATGCTTTGCCTTTTCTTCGAAAGCCGACACACCCGAGTGCAAAAACAATAGTTACCGCTGCCAGAATATAACAAACCGGTGACACTCCGATACCTCCTCAATATTTTTCGGCTATTGCCCAACAGCCGACTTTTTCAAAACCTATTTTTGCATAAAAATCCGCAAGAGAATCGTTCCTGCAAAAAAGAAAAACTTTTTTGTTCGATTTTTCTTCAGCAAGAGCGCCGACAAGCTTTGATGCACAACCCTTACCCCTTGCCGAAGGGTTTGTTGCAACCGCGCCGAGGAGTACACTTTTTGTACCCTCAAAAAGTGCGAATGCGCAAGCTCGCAGTTCATCACCATTCATAATGGCTGAAAGGGATGCCGTGCCTTTATTGATTCTTGCACACACATCCGCAAGAAATGCTCCGTAATCGCCAAGTTCAAACCCACACAGACAAAGCAAATCATAGATTTTTTTCTTGTCGCAGTCATGAACTATATCATCGGTCCCGAATGCCGTGCCGCCTTTGTATTCAACAGTAAACGAAGATTTTGACGGCTCAAACCCAAGCTTTTTCATCACCGCCGCATCGCTTGTCAGTGTAAGGAATCCGACAGCGTTTATGAACGCGAAAAGCTCTTCAAAATCCGCATCGTCAAGGCAGCAGACAGTCATATTACCATCAACCTTACTGACCGCCGCAACCGATTTTTCATTGATTTCCTGCACCCAGAACAACGCAAATGAATGCTCTGTGCCGTAGGTTTCCACAAGAGCGGTTATCCTTGCTGCATAAGGATCGGCAGGCAAAAAATCAAGTGAATTTTTATTGTTGATAAGACTTACCATCTTGCAAATTCCTCTGCCACTGCGCCGATAAGTTTCAAGCTTTCAACAGCATCGCTGTATTTTATAACACAGCCGGGGGAATGCAGATATCTGCAAGGCACAGAAACGGTCAAGGTCTTTACGCCGCCTCTGCTTTTATGGATTGCACCTGCATCATTTCCGCCCGCAACAAGAGTTTTGGGCTGACAAAGAATATTTTTTTCTTTTGCAACTTCAAATGCTTTATCAAAAAGTTCTCTGCTGTAAATTGTGCTTCTGTCCATAAAGGAAACAGCACCGCCTTCACCGCAGATACAAACTCTTTTTTCATCCTTAACTCCAGAAATATCAGCGGCGGTTGTTGTTTCAACAACTATCGCATAATCGGGCGCAATTGTGAACGCTGATGTCTGTGCACCTCTTGTGCCGATTTCCTACTGAACGCTGAATGAAAAACAGGTGTCATATTCAAGCTCGCTTCTGATAAGCTCAACAAGAATGGCACAGCCCGCACGATCATCGAGTGCCTTCGCTTTTACGAAACCGTCGCCGAATTCGACGAAATCGCTCGCAAACCACGCAGCGTCGCCGAGGCGCACATATTCAGCTGCTTCCTCTTTGGATTTTGCACCGATATCGATATAAAGGTCGTCAGGCTTTGGAATATCCGCATCCTGACCTTTTTCAACAAGATGAACGGGTTTGATTCCGATAACACCGCTGACACCCTTATCGCCGACTTTGACAGCTCTTCCGAGCATAACACGGCTGTCGATACCGCCGACTTTCACAAAACGCAGAAAGCCTTCGGAGGTGATTGCGGTTATCATCATGCCGACTTCGTCCATATGAGCGTCGAGCATAACCTTATTTTTTGCGGGGTTTTTACCCTTTTTGAACACGATAAGATTGCCGAGAGG
>JAZNHM010000005.1:0-1997 GCA_045576955.1 Acutalibacteraceae bacterium
CTTATTTCGGGAACAAAATCAGATGGGGTTTTGGGAAGAGTTTCCGTAACAGTTCCTCTTGTTGCCTGAATCCCACCCCAGCAAAGAGTTATTATGCAAAGCACGGCAAGAAATGAGAATATTGAACCAAGTGTTATTGCGCAAGCTTTTGATATTTTTACAATAAGCTTTTTCATCTCAATCATCCTTTTTCAGCTTTGATTATATGGTAATCTTGAAAAATAAAAATGTCAACACAAACAGAGTTTTTTCTTGATTGTTGACAAAATATTGAAGTTTTTGGCGGATGAGTCATAACACGGCGGATTGTAAGTCAACCATACAGTTACAGCGTTAAGTTGACAGCAAAATCCGCCCGTGATATGATAGATTTATTCAGATAAATAAGAATTTGTATATATAAGAAAATTTTTGCATAAAGAACAGGAAGAAAGTCAATGCATACCATTATTAAATCTTTGTTTACAATTTTCACAACCATTACAATTTTTTGTTCAAATCTGTTGTTCCCTGCAACGGTTTATCCCGAAAGTGAGAATTTTGATTTTTCATATCTTGAATATCCCGATGAAGCAATTGTCACTCTTGAGGAAGCAGGTCTTACCGAGCAGGAGCTTGTCGGGCGTGCTTCGGCTGAACTTCCCGAATATGTTCAGTCGGGCGGATATGACGATATAAACGGCATAACGGTTTCCCCGTATTACACTGCAAAGGTGAGCGGAAAGGAAATCCCCGTTTATGCTTCAGTAGTTTTCATTCGTGTTGACGATACGGGTACGCTCCACTCCTTCTCCGAAATCTATGTTGATTCAAGCGAGGAGTTTTCATTCAACATTGAGATAACGGGTGCTGACGTCGAGCTGAAAGATGCCATTGTGTTACCTGAATCACACGGTGTAAAGGCACAGTGCAGAGATAACACCGTAACCGCATCTATCAACAAAACGGGTGTTTACACCTTCCTTTTCAACGGCGCAAACCAATATTACGGTTACACGCTTATGGTGCGCGAAAAGGTTGATGAGGATAAAGAAATTGCGGCATACATAGAAGAATACGGCGAAGACAACGTATGGGTTCTTGATAAAGGTGTTTATCAGTACGACTACGTCAACCTCGTCGGAAATGAAAATCTTGTAATTTATCTTCGTGAAGGTGCTTACGTTATAGCAAACCATCTTCACGATATTGATTGTGCCGAAGATGAAAACAAATATCTTGAGCCGACTGCACCGGGCGACAATGCATTCGGGCTTACAAGATATCCGTTTATAAATTTTTACAACTGCAACAACGTAACCCTCACCGGCAGAGGTGTAATAGATATGACCCGACTTGACAGAAGAGAAAGAAGGGGTGTTGTTTTCACCAACTGCAAAAACGTAAACGTCAGCGACATAAAAATCATAAACTCGCCTGAATGGTCATTTATCTCTTATTGCTGTACCGACGTCAGCATTGACAACGTAGATATCATCGGCAACCGCGGCAACTGCGACGGTTTTGCAATCTGCAACAGCCATAACGTTACCGTTGACAACTGCTTTGCAAGAGTGGCAGACGATACGTTTGAAGTAAAAGCGCTCCGCGGCACAATGGACAGCAAAAATATCACATTCACAAACTGCATTGCCTGGGGCGGATACGCAAGATGCTTCGGCATTACGGGCGAGGTCAACAAAATGATTTCCGACGTCACATTCCGTGACTGTGCCGTAATTTACCGTGACGGTATATGGGATAACAACAGAATAGGCTCACTTGTTGTTGTTGCAGAGCAGACCAAGGGCGGTATTGACGGCATACTTTTTGAAAATATAGAAATTTTCCGAGACGAAGGCAGACCCATTCTCGTAAAAGTTTATGATGAGGAAGCGGAGAATTTTGAAATCAAAAACGTTGTTTTCAGAAACATTTCCTTTACATCATATATGGAGCCGAAAATCGCAGGCACCGACAGCGATACAAACACCGTTCAGGTTGAGCTTGATAATATC
>JAZNHM010000006.1:0-15927 GCA_045576955.1 Acutalibacteraceae bacterium
TTTGTAACAAGAACAGGCGTTGACTCACTTGCAATCGCTATCGGCACAAGCCACGGCGCATTCAAGTTCAAGCCCGGTCAGGATCCCAAAATCCGTATCGACATCCTTGAAGAAATCGAGAAGAAGCTTCCCGGCTTCCCCATCGTCCTTCACGGTGCATCATCAGTTGTTCCCGAGTTTGTTGATCAGATCAACGAATTCGGCGGCAAGATGGAAGACGCTATCGGTATCCCCGAGAGCGAGCTTCGCAAGGCCGCTTCACACGCTGTTTGTAAGATCAACATTGACTCAGACCTTCGTCTTGCAATGACAGCAGCTATCAGAAAGTATATGGCTGAGAATCCCGGTCACTTCGATCCCAGACAGTATCTTGCTCCCGCTCGTACCGCTATCCAGGGTATGGTTGAGCACAAGATCAAGAACGTTCTCGGCTGCGACAACAAAGCATAATTAAATACAAAACAATCAACAAGGCTTGTGAGTTTTATCACAAGCCTTGTTTTTTATAAACTAAAACCGCCGTTTCATCGAAATGAAACAGCGATTTGCTTTAATTATTATTATTTCTTCTCAACATAGTCATAGAAAACAATTTTAACAGTTTCTCTGGGGAAGTCGAAGCGTTTCTCTGTGCAGATATCGCCTTCCTTAACACCGTCAAGATTTACAAGAATATGGTTTCTTCTGACAACGTCACCGTTTTCGTCATATGCAGTAAAACCGATTTTCATATCTTCTCTTCTTGAACCGATGGAAATCATTTCAACATCCGCATAACCGCTTGCTCTGAGTGAGAAGCCGTCATCTTCAAGCACGATATTGTTGATTTTTGCAACTGAATTCTTATAAACATAATAGCTGTTGAGAACAAGTTCAACATTATTTGTAGTTTCAACGTACTGAACGGGGATTGTTGTGCCGCCTGCTGTGGGATCAATGTTAACGGGAGCTGCCGCTGTTGCACCGTAAGGGTTGACATATGACTGAACCATAGTTTCAGATGTTACGGGTTCCTCGGGGATATTGGAGCATCCGAAGAAGCAAAGAGCTACTGTTACAAGAACGAGAAATAAAGAAATTGCTGATTTCATAGGGACAAGTCCTTTCTGTTTGTTATCTGATATATAATATCATATATTTTTTGAATTTTCAACAGCAGAAATTATTTTTGCAACAGTTTCTGCAATTTTGGGTGCAGTTTCGGGACCGAGCGAATTGGTTTCCTCGTAATGTCTGCGTCCGTGAACATCGCGTCCGTTTTCAAAATAAGGAGCTTCTTCGTTGAGAAGATAGTCGTTCGGCGGAAGCACATAACCGAGTTCGTCATTCGCAAGACCGATTATCACAACGTCATCGCCGATGATATCCTTGAGGGGAACCGGATTGATTTCGCCGCCTTTTTCCGTTGCGGATTCCTCTGCAGGAAGATATCCTCCGTAGACAAGTTCGGGGAATATTTCGCACGGAAGCATAAGAATCTTCAGACTGTCAATCTCAAAATAGCTGATTTCTGATTTCATTGCAAATCCCGATTTATCGGGCATTCTGTATTCCTTTGCTTCAAGTATGCCCGCTTTTGCAGCAACAAGAAGAATTGTGTTTTCAGCTTTGAAATAGACCTGCTGGGTTATGCTGCCGATTTTTGCGTTAAGAAGAATTTCATCCTCTTCCTTGATTGAAAGTGCGTAATCCGCAAGCTGACGACCGATTCTCTTGGTTGACTCCGAAAAATCATTGCCGTTTTTACGGATTTCCTGCTCATCGGGGATATCCATACTTATCATTCCGCCGATTGCGCCTACACAATAAAGTGTTTCCGCACCCGCTTCTTCAAGAATTTTTTCTCTGAGATAGCAAGGGAAGTCTGCGCTGACAAGTTCATTACAGCCTTGAAGCGATTCGGAATGCGAGGCAAAATTGATTATATATGTCTGTTTTGAGCCGTCATCGGGAACAAATCTCAGGCGGGTAAGCGTTTTTGAATAAACAATCGGAGTTCTTATATCCTCCTGCATATCAGGCACTTCCACTCTGCCGAGGTAAAGCTTGCCGTTTTTGCGGTTTGCGTACGCATCCTTGACAGCTTTTACGGTCTGCGAGAACACAAGTTCCATATATTTCGGGTCTTTTCCGCTGAAAGGAAGAGGACCCCAGATACCCATTGTGTCGATGCCCGCGTGGGAATGAGTGCTGACTATGTTAATGCTTCTGCATCCGCTGAGCATCGAAAATTCGCGCAGCCTTTCGCGAAGCTTATTGACATCGCTGTTAAGCATACCAACGTCGTCAATCGAAACAAGGACTATTCCGCCCTTGCCCGATAAGTCATCGAGCCATACGGCGTGGGTCTGCGGAGCATCAAGAACTCCCTTTGCAGGCTTATTTTCGCCGTAGCCGGCTATGTAGTATTTCTTTTTATCGATATCGTCCGGAAGTATTTTTTCTTTTGAATAGCCGAGCGAGAATGTTGTTCCCTTTGCTCTCGGAGCACAGATGAACTTCGCATCCTCAATCGGAGTTGCGGTTTTCTTTTTGGTGAGATGCCTTGACTGTACGGTAAAAGCGGCATTGATTGCTTTATAAAGCACACTGACAGGTTTCATTTTTACTTCCTCCTATTCAGTCCAGTCAAATTTCGTGAGCTTACCTTTTGTTAAAAGCTCTGGGAAATTCCACTGTCTGAGAACTTCGTATGCACCGATTGCAACCGAATTTGAAAGATTGAGGCTTCTTGCGGAGCTGTCATTTATCATCGGCAGACGCACACAGCTTTCCTTATTATCAAAAAGCAATTCTTCGGGCAGACCCGCGGTTTCCTTTCCGAAAACAAGATAGCAATTATCGGGATACTCAACCTCTGAATAAATTTTGGTCGCCTTGGTTGAAAAATAGAAAAATTTGCCGTCTTTATTTTTCTCAAAAAAATCGTTGAGGTCGCTGTAATATGTAATATCGAGCAAATGCCAATAATCAAGCCCTGCTCTTTTAAGTTTCGCATTATCAACCTTGAAACCCATCGGCTCAACAAGGTGAAGCCTTGCTCCGGTTGCGGCGCAGGTTCTGGCAATGTTGCCTGTGTTTTGTGGAATCTGCGGCTCGACCAGAACTATGTTAAGAACTGACATTTTATGACTTCCTTAAAATTATTTGACATTGTTTTTATTCCCTCAACGGGGCAAAATATCAACGAAAACAACTGATTGGAGGGAATTGAAATGATGCTTTCATCTACAAAAAATATGGCAATTGCCAAGGGTATGGGCATTGGGCTTGCCGTCGGCACAATGGCGGTTATCGCCGGTTCAAAAATGATGTCGAAAAGCAGTAAAAAAGCTTGCCGCAAGAATGCTGTGAAGTGTATGAAAAGTATGGAAAGCGTTCTCAACGGTATGATAAAATAAATCAGCTGTTGAAGTTGCTCATCGCTTTATCTGTATCGCCTTTTACAATAAGTTCAACTGCATCGCAGGCTTTTTCTGCCGCATCACGCAGAGCGGGAATTTCGTCTTTTTTGAAATTTGAAAGAACCCAGTCCGCAAGGTCATATTCGGGATGCGGTTTCTCACCGACACCGAGCTTGACTCTGGGAAAATTATCGGAATTCAGATGATAAATAATACTCTTTATTCCGTTGTGACCACCGGCACTTCCTTTGCGCCTGATGCGTAGCTTACCGCAAGGCAGAGAAATATCATCGAAAACAACAATTATTCTTTCCGGCGGTATTTTATAGAATGCCGCCGCCTGCTTTACTGCCTCACCACTGTTATTCATAAATGTCTGCGGTTTCATAAGCAAGCACTTGTGACCGCCAACATCGATTGAGGCGGTCACGGATTTAAATTGGATTTTGCTTATTTTCTCATTATTTTTATCTGCAAGCAAATCCGCAAAAAGGAAGCCTGCGTTATGTCGGGTCAGCTCATACTGTCTGCCGGGATTGCCCAGTCCGACAATGAGAAACTCCGGCGGACCAGAGGGTGATGTGTTACGCTTGAAAAAACTCATAAATTTATTCCTTATCCGACAACTTCAGAATTCTCAATTAAAGCAGTTTTGGTTTCTTCAACACTTTCGCTTCCGTCGTCATATTCAACGGGAGATTTGCTGAAAACTACCTTGATATCAAGCTCATCGAGAAGAGCCTTTGCTTCATCTGTTGAAAGGTCACCGTTTTCATAAAGGATGCTGAATGATGCGGGGCCTGTGCCTCCGGGAGAAATACCAAGCTCGCCACCGATGTTGCTGTTAACATAAATACCGTTCTTGCCATTGTTTTTAACATCAAAACCGTAGACAGTAATGCTTTCAGTACTGTTATTGGTTATTTCGATAATCTGCTCACAGGAAAGCCATTCTTCGGGTGACACATAAAACTCTGCCGCTTTAGCTTCACCCATAGCATAATCGGTTGCAAGAGCAGCCTGATATCTGTCGGGATTCTTGATAAGAGCGGAAAGAAGATTGTCATTAAGAACAAAATCATCTTTGATAACCGTAAGTGTAATTTCTTCGGGATTTTTTTCATCCGGCTTAAAAATAAAATATCCGCCGACTGCGATTGCGGCAACAACAATAACTGCAACTATTGCGATTATGGCCTTTTTCATGGGTTTTATCCTCCGTAGGTTTTATTTGTACTTGCATTATGACAGATTTTTGTTAAAAAAACAATAGTAATATGTTAATTTTATAAGAATTTACATATTATTCAAAAGAGGTTGGAGCCGCAGATGCAGAGCCAACCTCTTTTATTATTTCTCTTCAAATGTGAATTCATCAACTGCATATGCACAGACATAGCTTTTTCCTGCCGTGAGTTTGCCCTCAAGCATCTCTTCCGAAAGCTTATCCTCAATTCTCTGCTGAATCGCTCTTCGGAGAGGACGTGCACCGTAGACGGGGTCAAAACCGGCCTTACCGATTGCTTCAACCGCATCATCAGAAAAATCAAGCTCGATGCCGAGTTCTCTGACTCTTTTCGAGAGTGTTCCGAGCATTCTTTTTGCAATTTCATTGATATCTTCTTTACCGAGCTGATGAAAAACAATGATATCATCGATTCTGTTGAGGAATTCGGGTCTGAAAACATTCTTAAGCTCACCCATAACAGCTTCGCGGATTTTCTTTTCATTCATCGTTTCGCTGCTCTGAGGCGCAAAACCGAGAGTACCTGCACCGCTTTGGGCAATCATTTTTGCACCGACATTAGAAGTCATAATGATAATACAGTTTTTGAAATCGACCCTTCTGCCCTGAGAATCTGTAAGAATACCATCCTCAAGAATCTGAAGAAGCATATTGAAAACATCGGGATGTGCCTTTTCGATTTCATCAAAGAGAAGAACGGAATACGGTCTGCGGCGCACCTTTTCGGTAAGCTGACCGCCTTCCTCATAACCGACATATCCGGGCGGCGAACCGACAAGTCTTGAAACCGTGTGCTTTTCCATATATTCAGACATATCAAGCCTTATCATTGCATTTTCATCGCCGAACATCGATACTGCAAGAGTCTTGCAAAGCTCGGTTTTGCCGACGCCCGTGGGGCCAAGAAAAATGAATGAACCTGTGGGTCTTTTCGGATCTTTAAGACCCGCTCTGCCTCGTCTGATTGCTCTCGCAACCGCACTGACCGCTTCATTCTGACCGACTATTCTGCCGTGAAGTTCTTCTTCCATATGAAGCAAACGCTGACTTTCTTCCTGCGTAAGCTGAACAACGGGGATACCAGTCCACTGAGAAACAATCGCCGCAATTTCCTGCTCTCCGACTTCACCGGTTGAACGGTTGCTCTTTTCTTTCCAAAGTTGACGCTCGCTGTCGAGCTCGGATGCAACCTTGTTTTTCTCATCACGAATTTCCGCTGCACGCTCAAAATCCTGAGAATTGACAGCCGATTCAAGTTCTTCGCTAAGTGATTTGAGCTTACATTCAAGAGCTTTTAAATCAGGAGGAGCAGTGAATGCCTTTAACCTGACCCTCGATGCCGCCTCATCAACAAGGTCAATCGCCTTGTCAGGCAGATATCTGTCGCCGATATATCTCGACGACATCTTAACCGCGGCAAGGATTGCTCCATCGGTAATCTTCACCTTGTGATGCGCTTCGTATTTATCGCGGATACCGCGGAGAATTTCAACTGCCTCTTCTTCGGTAGGCTCGCCTACCGTTACAGGCTGGAACCTTCTTTCAAGTGCAGCATCTTTTTCAATGTGTTTGCGGTATTCTTCAAGCGTTGTTGCACCGATAACCTGAAGTTCGCCTCTTGCAAGAGACGGTTTAAGAATATTCGCCGCATCAACGGCACCCTCTGCAGAACCCGTACCGATAAGCGTATGAACCTCATCGATAAAAAGAATAATGTCGCCCGCCTTTTTAACCTCTTCAATAGCGTTGCGGATTCTTTCTTCAAAATCGCCTCTGTATTTCGTGCCCGCAACCATACCCGTAAGGTCAAGAGTGATTATTCTTTTGCTTCTGAGAAGCTCAGGAACCTCGCCCGTCGCAATCTTGAGTGCAAGACCCTCGGCGATTGCGGTTTTACCGACACCGGGTTCACCGATAAGGCAAGGATTATTCTTTGTTCTTCTGCTGAGAATCTGAATTACCCTCTCAATCTCATTCTGTCTGCCGATTACGGGGTCAATTCTGCCCTGCATCGCAAGAACAGTAAGGTCTCTGCCGAACTGACTGAGGGTAGGTGTGTTTGACTTTTCCTTTGAATCTTTTTTCGATGATGACGGCTGACCGCTGCTGCCGAGAGCATTGGTCAGGTCGCTGAGCAAATCCTGAGGCTGAACACCGAGGCGGGTAAGAATTTCCGTTGCGGCTCCGCTACCTTCACGGATAATTCCCATCAATAAATGCTCCGTGCCGATGTAGGAATGCCCCATACTTCTGCCTTGCAGAATTGCGGTATCAATGATATTTTTTGACCTCGGCGTGAAATCGTTGGGTGAAAGTACTGTCGGTGAGCCGATGCCGATACTGCTTTTGAGAATCGACTCAACTTCGCTGAAAGTAACTTTTCTTGCCGTAAGCGCCGTGTGTGCCATACCTCCGCTTTCCGCAAGCAGACCGAGCAGAATATGCTCGCTGCCAACGTAAGTATGGCCGAGATTTTCTGCCGATGTGATTGCACTGTTGAGCGCATCATTGGCTTTCTGAGTAAAGCCCGTAAATCTGTACATACTTTTATCCCCCTATTTAAAATGCAGAATTAAAAATTACCGAAGAGCTTCTCTTACCGTCTTTGCTCTTATTACATCCCTCGCCGAAGCTGTTGATGCATCTGCATTTGCCGCGCTGATTGTTGCGGGCTGCATACTGACTATAAGTTCATTTATCTTTTCAATCGGAATATCAACAAGACCTCTTGCTGAGCCAAGTCTGACAACCGAAATCAGCTCCATAAATTCATCTGTGCTGAGCAGGCGAGCATTTCCGAGTACACCGAGTGCACGGAAAATTTTATCCTCTTCAACGGGATTCTTGATAATTTCTGCCGCTGCAGCCCTCTCCTGCGCAACAAGCTGAAGCACAATGGATTTGAGATTTGCAATTGCGGTTTCTTCGGTTATTCCGAGCGTAATCTGATTGCTTATCTGGTAAATATCGCCCTTCGGCTGTGAGCCTTCGCCGTAAGCTCCGCGGATTGTAAGCCCGAGCTTCGAAACGGTGTTGGCAAGTCTGTTCATCTGACCGCAACGGGTAAGTGCAGGAAGATGAAGCATAACCGATGCACGCATTGCCGTACCGAGATTTGTCGGGCACTGAGTAAGATAACCGATTCTTTCATCGAATGCATATTTCAGCTTCGCATCGAGCATACTGTCAAGCTTATCGGCAATATCATATGCCTCCTCAAGAGCAAGACCCGCTTTCATTACCTGAAGTCGGATGTGATCCTCTTCGCAGAGCATAATGCCGACACTCTCATCTGCCGAAAGAACAAGCGCACTGCCGTCCTTTTTAGCGGCGAATTCGGGACTGATAAGGTGTCTTTCAGCAAGAGAAACAGCCTGAATTCTTGAAAGGTCTTTCATCTCAATAAAGCTGAAATCCTTTCTGTCATTCTCAAAAAGAACGCTCTTTATAAGTTCATTCACCTTGTTTTTGCCTGCAATATCAAGCTTTGCAGGAAAGGGAAATTCATCAAGATTACGGGCGAGACGGATACGCGTGCTGAGTACGATATCGCCCTGATCGCCTTTATCTATATACCATTTACTCATTTGCTTTCGCCTCCTTCAAGAGCCTTGATTTCATCTCTGATTTTTGCCGCATTTTCAAAATCCTGCTTTGCAACGGCATCGCTCATTGCCGCTTTGAGCTTTTTGATTTTCTCCTCTTTGGTTTCAACCTTCGGCTGTTCAGGTGCGGCAGAAACAGTCTTTCCGCTGTGCTTTATCTTACCGTGAATCCTCTGGATTGATGGTAACAGTTTGTCATAGAATGTTCTGTAACAATCTGCGCAACCGACTCTGCCGTCACGTGCAATTTCATCAAACGAAGTTCCGCACTTGGGACATCTTGGTGAGTTGCCCGAAGAAATTGAAGGCATCATATCGCCGAGGAAGCCGCCGAAAAGCTCTGAGAGATTCAGTCCGAATCCCGAAAACATATCGGAATAACCGAGATGCGATGCACAATCGGAGCAAAGATGGCTTTCTGCCATATCGCCGTTTATAATCTGTTTGATATGAGTGGTTGCTTCATTCTTTCCGCAATTCTGACATAACATAATCAATCATTCCTTCCTTCTATTGTAATCAACATTTGTTTGTATATTGATGCTCTTATTCTGTCCTTGACCGCAGGCGGCAACGCCCTGAGCGATTTTTCGCCCGTTGCGGCAAGCAAAAGCTTTGCTGTTTTTTTGTCAATCGCGCCGTTATGCAGAAGATTGACCGTGTTTGCATGGCAAGCAGCATAATCAAGCATATCTCCGATACAGTTAACCGTATGCATTATAAGCGACGGACGATCAAGCTGAACACGGGTAATTTTAATGTAGCCTCCACCACCTCTGCGGCTTTCAACAATATACCCTTGCTCGGGTGTAAACCGAGAAGAGATGACATAATTTATCTGACTCGGTACGCAACCGATGCTCTGCGCAAACTCGTTACGCTGAATTTCCGTTGTTCCGTCGCTCTCAAGCATTTCAAGAAGCATTCTTGCTATATCATTACTCAAACTCATAAAATCATCCTTTTTATGTTTTTTGACTTTGACTTTCTTTGACCTTGACTACATTATATATCTCAAAGGTCAAAAGGTCAAAAGTCAGAAAAGGTCAAAAACCGGATTTTGCGCTCCAAAAATAAAGATTATCTTTGTATTTCTTTTATTTCCTTCATTTTTCTTGATTTTTCATATGATTATCACATTGCAGAAGCGACCCTGCGCTTGTCCGTTACATCAGCTATCACGGGCAACTGCGCAGGGTCGCCCCTACTGTGTGCAAAAATCAAAATCCGGTCTTGAATTAATTATAGGCATTTTATTTAAATCTTATGCCGAATTATGTTGCATTTAAAAATTGTTTATGTTATTATTCGCAAGGTGATAAAAATGAAAAGGTCAAAAGCCGCATTGGGAATAATCCTTTCGCTTTCAGGTGGAATATTCTGGGGATTTTCAGGCTCGTGCGGACAGTATTTATTTACATATCATAATGTCAACTCAGAATGGCTTGTGCCGATAAGAATGATTCTGACGGGCATAATACTTCTTACCTTCTGTGCATTCAAGAATAAAAAGAAAATTTTTGACGTATGGCAAGGTAAAAGCAACTGCATAAGAATGGCGGCATTCACGGTTTTCGGACTGATTATGTGCCAATATGCATATTTTACCGCGATTGAGCATTCAAACGCAGGCACGGCAACTGTTTTGCAGTATCTTTCCCCTGCAATGATACTTGTTTTCATGTGTCTGAAAAACAAAAAGATGCCTGCGTTAACGGAAATTATTGCTATTATTCTTGCTGTCGGCGGAACGTTTTTGATTGCAACGGGAGGCAACTTCAGCAGCTTTTCCGTCACTCCGACGGCATTGATATGGGGACTGCTTGCAGCAGTTTTCCTCGTCTGTTATTCGCTGATACCCGGCAAACTGTTGCTGGTTTCCGATGCTCCGACGGTGCTTGGTTGGGGAATGCTGCTTGGCGGAATCGTCATTTCATTTATATTTAAACCGTGGGAAATAATGCCCGTCATCACTCTACCGCTTATCGGTGCGGTATCAGGAATCGTTATTCTCGGCACGGTGCTTGCTTACACCTTTTATCTTGAGGGAATTCATCTCATCGGCGCAACAAAAGCAAGCATAATTTCAAGCATTGAGCCCGTTGCGGCAACGGTTATTTCAGCCGTTTGGCTCGGTACGGAGTTCTCGGGTTCGGATATAATCGGCTTTGTTATGATTATATCAACAGTATTTATAATTTCATTATTCAACAAAAAATCGGATGCGCATTGATTGCACATCCGATAATTTTTTATTTTTTCTTGATTCTTGACCAATATTCACGAGCCGTCTGCTCGTTCTTGTTATCGCCGAATTCGTAATATTTTTTATGCTTGATTGCATCGGGCAGATATTGCTGGTCAACCCAGTGACCCGGATAATCGTGGGCATATTTATAAAACTGACCCTTGTTGGGGTTATCCTCACCGTCGTAGTGCATATTCTGAAGTTGACGGGGTACGGGACCGGTTCTGCCTGCAGCAACATCTGCCATTGCGGAATTAATTGCACCGTAAGCGGTGTTGGATTTCGGACTTGTTGCAACAAGCACAACCGCATCCGCAAGCGGAATTCTCGCTTCTGGCAAGCCAAGCATCTGCGCCGCATCAACCGCCGCCTTGACTATGGGAATTATCTGCGGATATGCAAGACCGACATCCTCGCACGCACAAACCATAAGCCGTCTGCAAGCCGAGGGCATATCACCTGCTTCGAGTAAACGGGCAAGATAATGCACCGCCGCATCGGGGTCGGAGCCTCGCATCGATTTCTGAAAAGCTGAGATGATATCATAATGCTCATCGCCGTCTTTGTCATATCTCATTGCGCTTTTCTGCGTGAGTGATTTTGCATTTTCAAGCGTGATGAGTTTCTTGCCGTCAGCGTAATTTGCCGAGAGTACACAAAGCTCAACGCTGTTGATTGCTTTTCTTACGTCTCCTGCGCTTGCAGTTGCTATATGCGAATAAACACCGTCGTCAACAAGGTATTCTTCGCCCCTGTCCTCCGACATGAAATCAAATGCACGTCTTACCGCTTTTTCAGCTTCGGACGGAGTTACGCTCTTGAATTCAAAGACGGTTGAACGGCTGAGAATTGCGCTGTAAACATAAAAATATGGGTTTTCGGTTGTTGATGCAATAAGAGTGATTGCACCGTTTTCGATATATTCAAGAAGAGTCTGCTGCTGTTTTTTATTGAAATACTGAATTTCATCGAGATAGAGCAGAATGCCGTTGGGCGCAAGGAAGGTATCGAGCTTTGCAACAACTTCCTTGATATCAGAAGTACCCGCGGTTGTGCCGTTGAGCTTCACGAGATGACGGTCAGTTTTCTTTGCGATTATGCTCGCAAGAGTTGTTTTGCCGACCCCCGGAGGACCGTAAAAAACCATATTCGGAAGCTCTCCCGATTCGATTATATTGCGCAAAGGCTTACCCTCGCCCAAAAGGTGGGGCTGACCGATAATATCTTCAATTTTCTTTGGGCGGAGTCTGTCCGCAAGCGGTGCCGACATATCTAATCTCCTTTATCACAAGATTATTTATTCTAAAACTATTGTTGTTATGCTTCTTGCAGGCAAGGTGTTCTTTTTTACAAATTCTCCCGAATATGTTTTTTCACAGTTGCGGTCTTTGTCGGTGACGTGAACCGTCATTTCCTCATAAAATCCCGCCAGCTTGAAGACAGTTTCCGTTTCTGCATTATTGACAAGAACGAACACTGTTTCATCGCCATTTGTGAAAGCCGTTGATGCGATTTTGCTGTTCTCCTCAAAGCTGTCGAGAACATCAATTCTTACCATTCCCGGCTTAATGAAATTCGAGAAATGCTTATAAGCATAATATCTGTTATAAATTACAAGCTCTCCATTGACAATTTCCATAAGTCCGTCGCCGTTGACCGCGGTCCAGCTCTGCCACGATACGGCATTCATACAGTTGAAATCCTGAATGATAATGTTTGCCATATAGATTCCGCTGTCGATTGTTCTTGAATCGATTGTAAGCGGAAGCTCACACCATTCGCTCATCTCGAATTTTTTATCGCAATACTGCTCCGCCATTTTTGCGCCGAACTGTTCTTTAACGGGGATGTTATTATCGAGCCAATAGCTGTGCGCACTTATTGAATCGCAGAATTCACTGAGAATCGGACTTGCAAAAAATTTATCAACATATTCATAATAACCCGGCGAAAGCTCGCCCGATTCTGGTCCGCTGAGTTTATAGGGTGAGTTGCGTTTCTGCATCTCGAGAGCAAACATTTCAAGCACTTCAACGGTTTCGTCTGCAGTATAATAACAGCCTTCCTGACCGACCCAATCACCGCCCCATTTCCACTGAGGCTCGTTAATAGGCGAAATTGCGGATACCGGATACCCCTGTGCCACAAACCAATCGGCAATCGTGAGCACATAATCAACAAACGCCGCATAATTTTCTTTAGGCAGATTTGAAGCATATTCCGTCAGTCCGCCCGAAGCGTGTCCGCTTGCAGTCATTGAAAAATGCGGACTGTTACAGAAAAGGATAACCTGAGTTGCGCCGTATTCAACAGCATAATCGAGCATACGCCTTGCGTTTGCATCACGGGTGAAATCGTATTCGTACTCCCCTGTTTCCTCGTTAAAAACATAGAAACTTTCAGTTCTTCTGTTAGGGTCACCTATGCGGCAATTCGGGTTTTCTTTTTCTCCACCGCCGATATTATAGCGGTAAATATCAAGTCCAAGACCCGTTTCATCATCATAAAGAAGGCGTGCGATTTCTCTTGCTCTTTCGTCGCTGTCGATGGTCTGCGACCACCACGCAGAGCTGGTACCGAACGATTCAAAAACCTGATGCTTCACGAATTCATTCACCCCGATCATCTGTGTTTTACCTATTGAACATATCGAAAACAAAAATGTCTGCAAAGCCGCAAGAATGATGCAAAGATATGATTTAAGCATATTTTCACTCCGAAAAATTTATAAATCAAGTTTATCATACATAAAATACTGTGTCAACTTCTCCCTTTTCAAAAAATCTGTTGACAAAAGAATTTCTATATGCTACAATTCATTTAACAGTTAAGTTAAATGTTAAATGAGGGGTGGTTTTTTTGAGTATACAAAATACGCTCAAGGCTCTTTCAGACCCGACAAGGCGTGAAATTCTCAATCTTCTTAAAGAAAAAACACTTTCCGCAGGCGAAATTTCCGATAAATTCAACATCAGCTTTGCAGCGATATCGCGCCATCTTTCCGTGCTGAAAGAGGCTGACCTTATCCGTGACGAACGCGACGGGAAATTTATTTATTACACCATCAACACATCCGTGCTTGAGGAAATTATGCTCTGGATAAAAGATTTGAAAGGAGATGCGTCAAATGATTAAAAAGAATCTGAAAACATTGATTATCACAACAATCGTGACTCTTCTGCCGATATTGGCGGGGCTTATTTTATGGAATAAACTGCCTGAACAGATTGCTACGCATTTTAATGTACAAGGCGTTGCCGACGGCTTCAGCAGCAAGGCTTTCGCTGTTTTCGGGCTACCCGTTTTACTTGCGGTTTTGCATTGGGTTTGCGTCATCGGAACAAACGCAGATCCCAAGCAAAAAAATCACAGCGATAAAATGCTGACAATCGTACTCTGGATTTGTCCTGCGATTTCATTGCTCGTATCAAGCCTTTGTTACACATATTCAATGGGAATTTCCGTTGACATCACCCTTGTAATGATACTTCTTTTCGGCGTTATGTTTATCACAGTCGGAAATTATCTCCCGAAATGCAAGCAAAACTACACTATCGGAATAAAAATCTCGTGGACGCTCAACGACGAAGAAAACTGGAATTATACCCACAGAATTTCGGGTAAAATCTGGGTTGCGGGCGGAGTTATCATTCTTCTGACTGCCGTTTTCAGGCAGGTATGGATTTTTGTCGTTATTACGATGCTGATGGTAGTTATACCGTTCATTCTTTCGTATCTGTTCCACAGAAAAAAGAATAAAAAAGCATAAATTGCAAAAAATAGTCGGGAAGAGAAATCTTCCCGACTTTTTCTTTTGGTGATTGAATGAATTCAAGAATAAAACTTTCCGCAAGAGCGGCGTTAAACGGCTCGCAGATGAAAATTATCCCTTTGGTTGTGGCAATCATGTTTTTCCTTGCGGTCTTTTCGCTATGCAATACCGCACTTAATTCTCTTCCGTTATCCCGCAGTTTTTCTGTCATTTTCCCTGCTCTGACATTGCTTTTTTCGCTCGCGGCAATCGCACCGCTCAGGCTCAGACTTCAGATAAAGCACCTGCTTCTCGCACGCGGAATCAATTCCTCGCAGAGAATCGGTATCGGTCTTTCGGGAGTACTGAAATCCTGCGAAATGTGTATATGTCTTTTCTTTATAAAATTATTTTGGTTAGTAATTTTTGAAGCAATACCATTAATATCATCTGCAATTTTTATTTACCACAATATCCGTAATGCCGTCAGTCTGCGCGCCGCTTTCGTTTTCTTTTCGGGAATGATGTTCCTTTCAATTGCAGGCTTTGGATTTTATCTTCTGTTTACTCAAAGATACTCGAAGTCAATGTTTTATCTCGCTTGCTACAAGGATTTTACGGTTACGGAAGCAATATCCGAAAGCATAAAACGAACCAAAGACAAATCTGCAGATATTCTGTTTTTTAAGCTCGGGTTTGTTCCGTGGTTTTTGCTGTGTGTTTTGATTATTCCCGCATTTTTTGTCATCCCCTACTATAAACAAAGTGTCACCTGCCTATTTCTAAGCAGGTGACTGAAAATTATATTTTGATTTTAAAAACAGCTTTTTTGATTTTATCCGAATTTAGTTTAATGCAAGGCTTGTGAGTATCCTGCGGTGCAAGGAAAACAAAGGTGCCTTCTGTAAGGGCAACTCTTGTTGCCGCCGCTGTCTGCGAGGTGAAAAATTCGATATCGGGTTTGTAGCCGGTTGAATCCTTCGCAAACTCAATCGGAAGCACATCAATTGCCTCTTCGCCGCAGATTGCATACTGCAGGTCGTGAAAATCTCTGTGTGCTTCATAATCACCGCCCGTTGCGGGTTCATATTCGGCAATTGAAACCTTTATTCCCTCTGCAACATCGTAGCCGCCGCACTCCATTGATTTCATATCGTTTTCTTCAATAAACTTTGCGATTGTTTCGAATGCGGAATTAAAGGCTGCATAATATCTGAGGTTTTTATCTGTATCAAAAATCATTTCGTTTTCCTCCGATCAAAGTCCGATAACATCTCTGCACTTGTCGAGGAACGAGAAAATTCCGTTTGTGACGGGTGCAACATATTTCTCGAATTTATTGTAGAATGCGTCGCCCTCCTCATATTCGGGAGCCTTGTCACCCTGAGCGAAATTGCCCATTGCGATTACTCTGAGGTTGGGTTTATCGTTCTGAAGAAACTGTGTGTATGCGGGATTTGACCATACATCATAATATTCATCGGTATAGGCAAACCAGTTATACATCTCCATAATACCGTCGTGGCAGTTGGAATGAAGCATATCCTTTATGAACCAGGTATGCTCGGGAAGGATGCAGGTTGATGCGTCGATAACATTGTCGGGTGAAACGTGATTATGACCGCACTTTTTGTTGCACTGAACATAGTTTTCACCGAGTGTGCCGTCAAGCG
>JAZNHM010000007.1:0-4465 GCA_045576955.1 Acutalibacteraceae bacterium
AACCGAGAAATTTTTCAAGCATTGCTCCACGGGTACAGAGTCTGGGAGTGCGGTCTTTCCGTGTCAGCAATTTTATCTGTGAATCATAATATTTGCTTTTATTATGCAACACCTTCAGTTCAGATTCGCCTTTCGATAACATCTCACGAAGTTCGTCAATGGATTTATTTTTCAGATTTTCATTTGACAATAATTTATTCTCCTTTTTCTTTCAAAAAAATATTTTATAATTCAAGACAAACAAATGTTCGATATAATTCTATATCATTTTCACTTTGTTGTCAATAGCCGGAAACAAAAAGCAGGCAACACAAAAATGTTACCTGCTTTGAACGAAGCTATAATTTTCTGATGGTCAGTATAGTCGATAGTTTTATTTCGGGTTTTAGGCTCGGTGCTAAATTTATATACGACACGTTTGTTACAGAATGAAAGGAAAGTACAGTTATGAATAAATCATCATTTGAACAGAATGGCGGAAGTTGCTGTATGTTTTTCAAATTTAAAAAGCTATTCGGGTAAAGTTCAACTTACAGTTTTCATCGGTACACCATTTTCGCCTGCGGAGAAAACAAAGTCTGCCTCGCCATTGTAGGTATCAAGCAAAAGCTTACCGGGGTCGGTAGGCAGAGAGAATATGTTTTTTCCTTTGCAGAGCATACCGATTTCCGATGTGCCGAGAAATTCAACTTCGCCGTTCTTCAAGCTGAAAACGCTGAGCACGGTTTCTCTGTGTTCGTCCTCGCTGTTCAGACTGAAGACATAGATATAGCTGTTACCGTCTGCTGTTTTTACATAATACGGGTCAAGTTCATAAGCAAACCACTCTTCATCATAAAACGAGCCTTCGTAATACACGCCGAGCGTGTTATAAAACCTGCCTTCAGTGTCGCAGTCACCCAAAACAATGATTTCTTCCGCACGATTGTTGCCCGTAATATCGGTAAAAAATGATGACGAAACAGGCAGGCTCACGATATATGCATCGGGCACGGCGGTATATTTTTCGTTGAACAAATCGGGATATTCCTCAAAGGCTACGGTTACGGTCTGAACGCCGAAGTTTGTGGGCGCAATCGCACCGGCATTGAAATAAAATGTTACTCCGTTATAGTCAAGAGTCCAGTTGATATCATCCTGCGAAGTGTTGCTGAAGTAATCTGCAACTGCATTTTCACCGAAAGGTTCTTCCTCCCCGATGCGGTTCATAATTGTTTTTTCTGCAGCGGCGGGAATTTCGGAAATATCCGCAACAACATCGGAAAGAGCAAGAAGTTTTCCGCTTTCGGTATCATAATTCAGACAGTTGAACATTCTGCCGAAATCCGAATAATAATCTTCAAGTATGCTCACGGCAACGCTGTCAGCCCGTCTTACCTGAACATCCAGAGTTGAAACATATGTTGTAAAAGCTTCACCGTCATTCATAAATTCTTCTGTGGCATCGGCAAGTAAATTGTCCTTTTCGTCTTCCATCGTTCTCTTTCGCATAACCGAGGTTTCAGAAAGCGACTCTGCCAATGCCGAATACTTTTTCTCGATTGACTTATCAAGGGTGACGGTTGAATATTCACTTCTTACAAGCATTTCGGGATAATCTTCATACCATTCATAATGAGAAATATATTCTTTATTGAGTGAAAGAACGGTTATTTCTTCGCTTGCTTCATTCTGAGAAGCCTGAGTTGATGTTTCGTCCGGAGCAGCCTCCTGCGGTGGTTTATCTCCGCAGGAAGTTAATGCAACAGTAAAGCACAACGCCAATAATAAACAGATAAATTTTTTAATGTTACTCATAAAATCAGAAGCCTTTCACGATGAACGCAACAAGCTCGGTTGCTGAACGGTCTTCGCGTTCATCGGTCATAATTGTAATAATACTGCCGTCATCAAGAACTGCCGAATCACAGAACCACGGATAATTTGTGCTGAACAGGTCGCCGTCGGAAATTTCTGCAACAAATGAGCCGCTGTTATCCCAGAGAAGAACATCTCTCATATTGCCGTCAAAGGCTATATAACCGTTTGCGGTCTGGGTTACAAAAGTAACGCTGCCGAGTCCCTCACCTTCAGCATCGCAGAGAGTTTTCTGAAGAACACCGTCTTTGTTGTAAATAAATACCTTGTGACCGCTGTCGTCAGCCGCATTTGCACAGACATAAATATTGTTTTCATCAACGCAAAGATGCATTATTGTATCTGCTTCTTTGAATGTTATTGGAGTTGAAGTGTATGTACTGCCGTTGAAGGTAACAATCGCACATTCATTTGATGTGAAATAATTAACGCCCCAAGCACCTGACGGATGAATTGCAAGAGAATCAATATCCTCATAAGTCGCAACCACACTGCCGTCTTTTATGCAGAGAATGTCATTCATTGAGCCGCTGACCCAGAGTGTACCGTCCGCTGTTGCTTCAATTCTGTCATAATCGTCTTCGGGAAGCTCTATCGGCTGAACAAAGGCAAGAGTTGTACCGTCATAGTGACATTCGCTGAGTTCGCCGTCAACAAGAACATATACTCTGTCACCGATTGCGGCAACGGAATGGTCGAAGGTTTCAAATGTTGTTACGGGTGCTTCAAAGGGAATGAATGTTGATGTAACGGTAAACGAGCCCGCATTTACGCTTGCAGCATCTGCCGAGAATTTTTCGCCTTCCCACTCCCAAGGACCGTCTTCATTTCCGATATCCTCAAGCTTGAAGGTTATACCGTCAAGGAGAGCCTGAATACGGCTGTCGTTGATGTCGGTTGCGTCAAACTCAACATAAACCGATGCGTTTGCGTTTTCAACACGGTTGAAATAAACGAGTGTGTCGTCACCGTCGTCATACTTAAGAAGGTCAACTCCGCCAACTTTTACGGTTTCATAAGCATTGTTTTCCTTGTATTCATACTGGTTAAAGCCGTAATATACAAGGTCTTCACGGAAATCGTATGGCTCATCAATTTCAACGCTGATTGTTGCCTCAACTAAGTAATATTCGTTGTCCTCGGGGTCGAGAATCTGAAGAACAGCTTTGGAGTATTCTTCTTCATTCTTGAAGTCTTCTTCAATGTTTATCCAGTCGCCACCGAAATCAATGGTAAAGAACGATGCTTCAATGGATGCATCAGAATTGCCCGAGGGTGCTTTTGTGTTGTCGGGCTTTTCGGGAGCATCATCGCCGCAAGCGGCAAAAGAAAACAACATTGCAAGTGCAAGAAGAACTGCAAGTAACTTTTTCATATTTACATCTCCTTTAATTTGTTATGCCCAAGGATCTTCCTCTACGGGCACACGGATATCCGAAAGGCATTGGATTTCCACAAGGAACCACTGACCTGTTGAGGGCTTTCTGCGAAGCTTCATAGGTCTCGGGTTATCCGCACCTCCGCTTTTGACATAGAGAGTTGCCCAATCAGCATTATCGAAGGAATAAGGGTTTTCGATAACGGTAATTTTATAGGGCACGTCAGGCTTATAGCTGTTCTGCGGTGTTGCGCCCTCAAAATATGAGCGTGCTTTGTATCCTTCCGAGCCGAGATGCTCTTTGATAAACTGCTTTTCAAAGCCGCTGACTTCTGCAGGACCTTTTAAGAAGTTGAGCATTTCGATTGTTGCGTCGGGATTGTGCTCATAATTACACAAAGTCGCAAGGGTGAGCGCCGTTGTTTTGAAGGCGGAATCAAGACTTGCTTCGGGCAGAGTCTGAAGCTCTGCAACGTTTGTCGGAAGTGAAGCAAATGTAAAGGTTTCGGTGTGGTTTCTGCCCTTGCCTACTGACTGCACGGCATTGTTCACCGCTTTGTTAATACCCTGCGAAACCTCTCGTTTAAGTGCGGATTCTGCCTGTCTTTTGAGTGAATCAAAAAATCCCATCGGTAATACCTCCTTAATTCTTCTCTGCCTGCTTCGGTTTTTCTCTGCGCTCGACGTTGTTATAAAGGAAATTGTCCGCACTTCCTGTTATAACCATACTGCCCGGTCGGGTATAGACGGTTGCATTTTCCTGCATTTTTACCGACTTGTTTTTTGAGGCAATGCCGTTAATGATAAGAAAACCGACAAGCAGACCTATCAGAAGCGAAACGGGCAGCCATATAATTGAAACGCCGTCCTTTTCTTCGCTTGCGCCTATTGTATCAGTATCGTTATTCAAAGGCTCTCCGTCATAAACATATCCGCCTGAATAACCGTTCTCAAGATATTCTTCTGCAAGCTCATAGCAGGCATAAATTCCTCCGTAGTAGCTGTCATTGCTGTCATACGCATCAATCATACTGTCAACGGAGGCATCGGTCAAAAATTCTCCCGCATTACCCGAGATGAAAGTGAAATATGTTTTGTTCCAATCATCGTGAACGATTATTATACCGTTTTCGTTATCGGTGTAATCGCCATAGGTTCCCGAAGAAAATTCATCGGCAGTTACATCGCCCGTACCTTCGGTTATGCAGAAAAGCACGGTAACGCCGTAAG
>JAZNHM010000008.1:0-4139 GCA_045576955.1 Acutalibacteraceae bacterium
GGGTATCGGCAGAGGCCAGGCTACCGCAGTCATCGAAGTAGCAGCAGCAAGAGACAAGTATTTTGAAGAAACCGGCGTTTATATTCCGCTTTGCTCCGACGGCGGTATCGTTCACGACTACCACATGACCCTTGCACTTGCAATGGGTGCAGATTTCATGATGCTCGGCAGATATTTTGCACGTTTCGACGAAAGCCCCACAAACAAGCTTATGGTTAACGGTGCTTACGTTAAAGAATATTGGGGTGAAGGCTCCAACAGAGCAAGAAATTGGCAGAGATATGACCTCGGCGGCAAGGCAAAGCTCAGCTTTGAAGAAGGCGTTGATTCATATGTA
The DNA here is from genome assembly GCA_045576955.1 of Acutalibacteraceae bacterium. Taxonomy (GTDB): domain Bacteria; phylum Bacillota; class Clostridia; order Oscillospirales; family Acutalibacteraceae; genus CAG-177. The sequence continues at coordinate 338 of JAZNHM010000008.1, forward strand.
ACTTACGCAGGCCCTCTTGCTGATAATGTTGCAAAGAGCCTTTACAAGGTTAAGTCAACAATGTGCAACTGCGGTGTGCTCACAATTCCCGATCTTCAGAAGAATGCAAAGCTTACCGTAGTTTCCGCAACAAGCATCGTTGAAGGCGGTTACCACGACGTTACTCTCAAAACAACCGCAACAACAGGCAGATAATTATATATAATGTAATTATAACGGCGTTTCTTGATTGAAGCGCCGTTATGTTAATTTGCGTTGCTTGATGCAACGCATAATTTCTGATATTATTTTTTCGGAGGCGATTATATGCTAAGCGAAAATATAAAGAATTTAAGAAAAGAAAAAGGAATGTCACAGGAAGAGCTTGCCGAAAAGCTGAATGTTGTCAGACAGACTGTTTCAAAATGGGAGCAGAATTTGTCTGTGCCTGATTCGGAAATGCTGATAAAAATTGCGGATGTTTTTGAAGTATCCGTCAGCAGTCTTCTTGGAGAAACGGTTGAAACAAAAGATACAAAATCCGAGCTTGCGGAGATATCGCAAAAGCTTGAAAATCTGAACGCAATGATGGCTGAACGCAATTCAAGAACCAGAAGAATAATGTTTTATGCTGCAGCGATTTCACTTATAATTATAGCGGCGATAATCCTTTTTTATACAATAATGATTATCCTCTTCAGTGTCAGCACATCAAGAAGTATCGGGATAATCGGCGGCGCAGACGGTCCGACCTCAATTCTGATTGCATCAACCGGCTATGAATGGCTTGAGATAATTATTTCTTTTGTTGTTTCGTTTTCTGTTATTGCATTATCTGTTTATCTTTTAAAAAAAGCCAAAAGATAATCAAACTTTTTTCATATACCACTTGATTTTTGAGTTCCGTTAGGCTATAATAGAAAAGCTGATTTGCCGATGTGATGGAATTGGCAGACGTGACGGACTCAAAATCCGTTGGTAGCGATACCGTGCGGGTTCGACCCCCGCCATCGGCACCAAAATCCGAAACCTTTAATTCAAGGCTTCGGATTTTATTTTACTGCAAAAATTTCAAAAATTGTGTTTTTATGTATTGCGTAACACAATATATTGTTTTATTATATTCGTGCACACCGTAAATATTGAATTATGAAAGATGTGATTATTATGGTTATTCAAGGATTTCAGAAGTTAACGTTGCTTGATTATCCCGGCAAAATGGCATGTACCGTATTTACCTCGGGATGCAATCTGCGTTGCCCTTTTTGCCATAATTCACGCCTTGTTATTAATCCGTCATGCAAAAGCGAATTTACCGTTGAGGAGATTATTGAATATTTGAAAAAAAGGCAGGGAATTCTCGATGGTGTTGCCATAACGGGCGGTGAACCCCTGCTTCATAAGGATATTGATGTTTTTATCGAACAAGTCAGAGCACTTGGGTTTTCGGTAAAGCTTGACACTAACGGTACCTTCCCCGAAAGACTGAAAGAGCTTGTCGGCAGGGGACTTATCGATTATGTTGCAATGGATATAAAGAACACACCCGAGGGATATCCCGAAACAGTCGGTATCGGCGGATACGATATTTCAAAAATAAAAGAGAGCATTGAATTTCTTCTTGAAGGAAATGTTGATTATGAGTTCAGGACAACCGTCGTCAGAGAGCTCCACAGCGTTTTTACAATTGACGGTATCGGTAAGCTTATCAAAGGTGCAAAACGGCACTATATCCAGGCATTTGTCGACTCGGGTGAACTTATCGGTTTTGACCTCAATCCTGTGCCAAAGGATGAGATGATTGCAATGCAAAAAATAATGTCGGAATATGTTGATTGGTGTGAAATAAGGGGTATATGAGAATTATTAACAAAATAAATGTCATATCTCGTGCAGTTTTCACAAACTTGCAAAATTGTACACAATATATTGTAAAATCCATTGACAGAAACACAATAATTTGTTAATATCATTATCGTTGCGATTTGCGCAACACAACATGTAGGTTTTAATTATTTTTCAAATATAAAATTATCGGAAAGGAACAAGTGAGCACATGTATAAGGTAATCAAAAGAGACGGCAGCATTGCGGAATTTGATGTCAGCAAAATTGCCGAAGCGGTCAAAAAAGCATTTGAATCACAGGAAAAGAAGTATCATCCATCAACAATCGACTTCCTCGCTCTCAAAGTAACAGCTGATTTCGAGTCAAAAATCGAAAACGGTTTAATTGCTGTTGAAGATATTCAGGACAGCGTTGAATCCGTTCTTATCCAGGCGGGTTATGCCGATATCGCAAAGGCATACATTCTTTACAGAAGACAGCGTGAAAAGCTCCGTAATCTCAAGTCAACAATTCTTGACTATAAAGAGCTTGTTAACAGCTACGTTAACGTTACAGACTGGCGTGTTAAGGAGAATTCAACCGTTACTTATTCAGTCGGCGGTCTTATTCTCAGCAACTCCGGTGCGATTACCGCTAACTATTGGCTTTCCGAAATTTATGACGATGAAATCGCCAATGCTCACAGAAACGCAGATATTCACATTCATGACCTTTCGATGCTTACCGGTTATTGTGCAGGTTGGTCGCTCAAGCAGCTTATTCAGGAAGGTCTCGGCGGCGTAACGGGTAAGATTACCTCTGCTCCCGCAAGCCATCTTGCTACTCTCTGCAACCAGATGGTTAATTTCCTTGGCATTATGCAGAATGAATGGGCGGGTGCTCAGGCATTCTCGTCATTTGATACTTACCTTGCTCCTTTCGTAAAGGTTGATAATCTTACCTATGATCAGGTTAAGAAGTGCATCGAATCATTTGTTTTCGGTGTTAATACTCCCAGCCGTTGGGGTACTCAGGCTCCTTTCTCAAACATCACTCTTGACTGGACTGTTCCCGCTGACCTTGCAGAGCAGAATGCTATTGTAGGCGGCAAGGAAATGGATTTCAAATACAAAGATTGTAAAGCCGAAATGGATATGATCAATAAGGCGTTTATTGAGATTATGATTGAAGGCGATGCAAACGGCAGAGGCTTCCAGTATCCCATTCCCACTTACTCAATCACAAGAGATTTTGATTGGTCGGAAACAGAGAACAACAAGCTTCTCTTTGAAATGACTTCAAAATACGGCACTCCCTATTTCTCAAACTATGTTAACAGTGATATGGAGCCCAGTGACGTTCGTTCGATGTGCTGCCGTCTTCGTCTTGACCTTCGTGAGCTTCGCAAGAAGAGCGGCGGTTTCTTTGGCAGCGGTGAAAGCACAGGTTCGGTAGGTGTTGTAACAATCAACCTTCCCAGAATCGCATATCTTGCCGAAAACGAGGCAGACTTCTATAAGAGACTCGATAAGATGATGGATATTGCCGCACGTTCACTCAACGTTAAGCGTACAATCATCACAAAGCTTCTTGACGAAGGTCTTTATCCTTATACAAAGAGATACTTGGGAACATTTAACAACCACTTCTCAACAATTGGTCTTGTTGGTATGAACGAAGCTGGTCTTAACGCAAAATGGATTCAGGCTGATATGACAAATGAAAAGACACAGCAGTTTGCAAAAGATGTTCTTAATCATATGAGAACTCGTCTTTCAGACTATCAAGAACTTTACGGTGACCTTTATAACCTTGAAGCAACTCCTGCTGAATCAACTGCTTTCCGTCTTGCAAAGCATGACCTTAAGCACTATCCAAACATTATTACTGCAGGCCGTGGCGAAGGCGAAACACCTTACTACACCAACTCTACACATTTGCCTGTTGGTTATACCGAAGATATCTTCTCTGCACTTGACGTTCAGGATGAATTGCAG
>JAZNHM010000009.1:0-24234 GCA_045576955.1 Acutalibacteraceae bacterium
ATCTCTTTGAGAACTGGGGTGCACGACGTGCGCCTTTGAGACCGTACTTCTTTCTTTCCTTCATTCTGGGGTCTCTGGTAAGGAAACCAGCCTTCTTGAGGGCGGGACGAAGATTTTCGTCGTACTGAAGAAGTGCACGTGAGATACCGTGACGGATAGCACCAGCCTGGCCTGTTACACCGCCGCCGCCTACACGGCAGATGATGTCGAACTTCTCAGCTGTGTCTGTAAGAGCGAGAGGCTGACGAACGATGAGCTTGAGTGTTTCAAGACCGAAATAATCGTCGATCTCTCTGTCGTTGATTATAATCTTACCAGTACCTGCATAAACACGTACTCTGGCAACTGAGCTCTTTCTACGGCCTGTACCGTAAAAATAAGGATTTGAATCGTACATTATTTATTGCCTCCCTTTCTTAAAATTCCCATGCTTCGGGCTTCTGAGCAGCATGTGTGTGTTCTGCGCCCTTGAATACGCGAAGTCTGGTGAGAGCCTTACGGCCGATTACTGTGTCGGGAACCATACCCTTAACAGCAAGTGTCATAGCGAAATCTGATCTTGTCTTCATAAGAGTGCTGTACTTAACCTCTTTGAGATGACCGATGTAACCTGTGTGATGATAGTACATCTTCTGGTTAAGCTTGTTGCCTGTGAGAACTGCTTTCTCAGCATTGATGATGATTACGTGATCGCCGCAGTCTGCATGAGGAGTGAAGATGGGCTTATGCTTGCCGCGAAGAAGTCTTGCAGCTTCAACAGCAACCTTACCCATGGGCTTACCTGCTGCATCGATCACATACCACTTACGGGTGATATCGCCCGCTTTAGGCATATAAGTAGACATAACATTTCCTCCGTTTATTTTTTTCGTGCCTGCATATATTATCACAAGGTTTTGGTTCTGTCAATACCTTTTCTTAACTTTTTTAATTTACATTTCGCAAGCTCTTGTTTTCTCGCTTTTTCTCATGTTTTCATAGCAAAATCTCACTTGCGATTTTTTAAAATTATTTGTTTTTTTGTATTTTGCAGTGCTGTTCAGCATAAAAAGTCAGATTCGTTTTTTCATTTCTTCAAGCAGCGAATATGGGATTTTCATATTTCCAAGACCTGTACCGATTGAAATATGCGGCTTCATTTTTGCATGAAAATCCGTGCCGCCCGAAATCATAAGTCCGAGTTCTTTTGCCATAGACCGATACTTTTCCTGCATCTCGGGTGTATAGTCGGTATAATACCCTTCAAGACCGTCAAGACCGTAACCTTTAAGCTCTATGAGATACGATTTTATTTTATCATCGTCAAACTTTGTAAGATGCGGATGCGCAAGGAACGAAAGTCCTCCGCTGTTTCTGATAATTTCAATTGCCTCCTTGGCGGTAAGCCTTTGCTGTTCACAGTAAGCATATTGACCGACGGACATATATTTATCGAAGCCTTCCTTGACACTTTGTGTGTATCCTTTATCCATAAGCACTCTTGCAAAATGCGCTCTTCCCACAAAATTATTCGGTGCAAGTGCACGCACTTCTTCAAGTGTGATATCAAAGCCAAGCTCATTGAGCCTTTGGCACGTAACACGGTTACGCCGAATCCGCAAATCAACAACTTCCTGCAACACTCTTTTTAAATCAGGGTTATTTATATCAATGAAATATCCGAGGATGTGTGTTTCTGTTTCGGATATAACGGAAAACTCGATCGCAGGAACAACCTCCACCCCTATTTTTTCACCCTCGGAAACCGCTTCTTCAATTCCGTCAACAGTATCGTGGTCAGAAAGCGCAATCGCCGCAAGTCCTGCTCTTTTGGCTTCACGTACAACCTCAGCAGGAGTCATCGAACCGTCCGATTTAAGCGAATGAGTGTGCAAATCAATATATTTTTCCATAAAATCACTTCTTTATTATTTTTTTATATTTTATCATCTGAAATATTCTTTTTCAAGTATACCGTTGAAAAACACTCATATGTATGATATTATTAATGTATTATTTATCTCTCAAGAGGTTGAAAATGAAAAGAAAATTTTCACAAATCAGAATAATTGCACTCGGTTACATCTCAATAATTGTTATTGGAACTCTTTTGCTCATGCTTCCGTTCGCATCGCAAAACGGACAAAGCGTCGGCTTTGTGCCCGCACTTTTTACCGCAGTCTCTTCGTCTTGCGTTACGGGACTCATCGTACTTGACACTGCAACAAGCTGGTCACTTTTCGGGCAGATTGTCATTATCATACTCATTCAGATAGGCGGACTCGGATTTATGACGATTGCGACGATGTTTTCAATGCTCCTGAAACGAAAAATGGGTCTGCGCGAACGCGAAATTATGGTTGAGAGCATTAACACGGAACATATTGGCGGAATAAAGAATCTTACGAGAAAAATTATAATCGGCACAGCAATTTTCGAGGGTGCCGGGGTGCTTCTTTTATCAACAAGATTTATTCCTCGATTCGGAATCGGCAAAGGAATATGGTATTCCGTTTTTCATTCGGTTTCGGCTTTCTGCAATGCAGGATTTGATTTGATGGGAACAACCGAACCTTATGCATCGCTCACAGGATTTTCGGACGATGCTGTTATAATCCTCACATTATCCGCTCTTATAATAATCGGCGGTATCGGGTTTCTTGTCTGGGATGATATCAGCAAGCGTAAGCTGAAATTCAGATATTATCAGCTCCACACCAAAATCGTGCTTACCGTAACTGCAATTCTGCTTGTTGTTCCGACTGTTCTTTTCTTTGTTTTTGAAAGAGATTTTACAAACGAGGGTCTTGGGTTCAGTCACAGCCTTCTCAATTCAATATTTGATTCCGTAACCGCAAGAACAGCGGGCTTTAACTCAACCGATACTGCCGCTCTCTCCCCTGCAAGCAAAATCCTGACTGTATTCCTTATGTTCATCGGAGGTTCGCCCGGTTCAACAGCAGGCGGTATCAAAACAACAACACTTGCAGTTATCGCAATTTCGACATTCAACGGTATCACCCGCCGTCAATCAAAAGGAATATTCGGCAGACGCCTTGAAAAAGATGCTATCCACAAGGCAAGCTCTGTTGTTTTCACAAATATGAGCCTTGCAATCGCCGGCATCATCGCAATTCTTGCAATCCAGCCTGATTTTGATATTTCAGATGTAATCTTCGAATGCGTTTCGGCAATCGGCACAGTCGGCATGACAACAGGCATCACCCGCGACCTTGCAACTGCATCGAGATTAATTATTGCGTTCCTGATGTTCTGCGGCAGAGTAGGAAGCGTATCGTTTGCTCTTGCTCTTATGGAAAAGAAAGCCGCTCCGCCCGTTAAAAATCCCAGAGAAAAAATCACGATAGGATAGGTGAATAATATGAAATCGTTTCTTATTATAGGTATGGGTCATTTCGGCCATCATCTGTGCACAAAGCTTGCAGAAAGAGACTGCGAAATTATGATTGTTGATAAAGAAGAAGAAGCCGTTGAAGATATGCTTCCGTATGTTGTCAGCGCAAAAATCGGCGACTGCACCAACATTGAAGTTCTCAAAACATTCGATATTTCCTCGTTCGACACCTGCTTTGTCTGCATCGGTGAAAACTTTCAGAACAGTCTTGAAATAACAAGCTTACTCAAAGAGTGCGGTGCAAAAAAGGTTATCAGCAAAGCAGACCGAGATATCCAGGAGAAATTTCTTCTCCGAAACGGTGCGGATGAGGTTATTTATCCTGAAAAGAATATGGCAGAAAGATTCGCCGTCAGCGAAAGCAACGAACACGTTTTTGATTACATCAACCTCGGCGGAGATTACTCGATATATGAAATCGATGTTCACGACAGGTGGGTCGGCAAGACGGTCAAGGAGCTTAATTTCAGAGTGAAATATAATCTCAGCGTACTCGCAACCAAAAACAATGGCGAAGTCAAGCCCGTTATAACCGGTGAAAGACGCTTCGAACGTGACGATCATCTTCTTGTTCTCGGAAGAGAAGAAGACGTACGCAAGGTTACAAAATAAACAGACACCCCGGATTTTCAATCAGTGAAAATCCGGGGATTATTTCCACACCTAAAGGCACCAAGCAAAAAGCGGATTGCCCAAATGCAATCCGCTTAATTTTATCTTATCCGTTCCACGCTCTTACAAGCTCTTTGTAGTGATTTCCTTTATGTTCAAAATCTTTGTAAACATTATAACTTGATGCGGCGGGCGACATAATGCAGCTCCTGCCTTTTTCGGTAAATCTGAATGCCGCATCAACCGCTTCTTCCATATTATTGGCAATAATTATGTTTTTTGTGCATCCTCTTTCAAGAAGAGCATTGCAGATATCAAATCCCGTGTCAGGCATACCGATTATATTTCTCAACTTACATCTTTCAAGATAATCGACGAATTCGGAATAGTCGATTCCTCTGTCCATACCTCCGAAAATAAGCGTATCAACATCATCGAGTGCTTCAACAGCACACTCAACGGCGTGAGGAATGGTTGCAATCGCATCGTTATAGAATTTCACCCCATGATATTCGCCGAACGGCTCCATGCGGTTTTCAATCCCCTTGAAATTCCTGACAGCTTCAATAATATGCTCGTCACTTATGCCGATGCATCTTGCAGCGGTTGCGGCAAACAAAACATTCTGCTTGTTATGTGCGCCTTTCAATCTTTCGTTTGAAGCTGCGGCAGCAATAATTTCTTCGTCTCCGATTCCGCCGCTTTCGCAGACTCTGACAACAGAAGTTTCTGTCTTGGAGAAATTGAAATATTCACCGAAATCCTGCCATGCGTTGCAGATAAAATAGTCACAACCGACCTGATGGCGGATTATGTTCATTTTTGCGGTAACATAGCCGCCGAATCCATTATAGTGGTCCAGATGCTCAGGGTAAATATTGGTCATAACCGCAACGTGGGGGGATGCAGTTGTGTATTCAAGCTGATGGGATGACATTTCGATAACCGCGGCAAGTGCGCTTCCGCTTTCAAGGCTGTCAAGCACAGGCACACCCATATTGCCTATAAGACAAACGCTCTTGCCTGCCTGCTTTATCATTTCATAGATAAGGGTCGATGTTGTCGTTTTGCCCTTTGTGCCTGTAACACCTATACAAACTCCCTTTGAGAAGCGCAGAAACAAATCCGTCTGACATGTCACCTCGATATTGCTTGAAACAACAACATCCCTGAATGAAATTCCGGGCGTTTTAATAACGGTTTCATATTTTTCAATAGCATCAAGATAATTTTCGCCGCAATGTAGGGTAACATTAGGGTCATCAAGCTCAATCTGACGCATATCAGCAATACCGATTTTTTTATCAGGCAGATTTCTTCTGATAATATTATATGTAGAACGGCCTTCTCTGCCGAAGCCGAGAATCAGCACCTCTCTATGTCTTAAATATTCAATCAGCATCTGAAACATATCTTATACATCCTCCGAGGATTCATAGTTAAAACACCATATTTAAAATATATTATATCAAACTTTTTCAGTTTATTCAAGAAAAAGAACTCATAAATTATAATTGTTATTCCGTATTTTTTCTTTCTGTTGCGGCAAATTATTACAAAATCATTAATTTTTCCTAAACCGCATTATTTTTCTAAAAAGTAATTTTAAGTTTCGTTTAAGGTAATATAATAATTGTCAAACAGTCTTAACGAGGGACAAAAGATGAAAAAAAGATTTTTATATGCATTGACAGCTTTGCTTCTCACGTTGTCAATGATTTTTACTGCCTGCACCCCGAAAACACCATTGCCCGAAGGCGAAGGCGGTTCGGATATCGCTGTAAGCAACGAGGCAAACACCAACAAAGAAACCACCAAACCACGCTTTTCATCCGAGGACAAGCTTATTGCACTAACCTACGATGACGGCCCGCATTCTGTTCACACCAACAAAATTCTTGATATTCTTGAAGAAAACGGTGCAAAAGCAACATTTTTTATTGTCGGATACAATATTGATAAAAACATTGACACCATCAAACGTGCGCAGGCAATGGGATGCGAAATCGGCAACCACACGGATGACCATAAAATCCTCACCAAGTGCGATAACAAAACCATACTCAGCCAGGTAAGTGAGCCCAATCAAAAAATCAAGGAGATTACCGGAATCGAAATGACTCTTTTCCGCGCTCCCGGCGGTGCATTCAAGGACATTACCGACAAAATAGGAATGCCTCTCATTCAGTGGTCAATAGACACAGAGGATTGGAAAGCCAAAGACGCTGCGCATAAAGGCAGAACCAAAGAGGAAAGAAATGCCGAGCTGAGAAGAATCGCCGACGAAGTTGTTGCGGACGCTGAAAAAGGAGACATAATTCTTATGCACGATATCTACAGCTTCACCGCAGATCTAACAGCTATAGTTGTTCCCAAACTTGTTGAAAAAGGATTTAAAATAGTCAGTGTCAGCGAAATGTATGAAGCATACGGCAAATCGCTCAACGACGGTGAGGTTTACTATAATATTGAGTTCGCTCAGGAATCAAGTACGGTTCAGAGCACAGTTGTGCTTGAAGCCGGCACATATACGGTAAAGACCAAAGGCGGCAATCTCAATGTGCGTATTGAGCCGAAACAAGACAGTCAGTCCATCGGCAAACTTGCAAACGGAGACGGTGTAACGGTTATAAAATCAATTCCCGGATGGGCGTTCATCGAAGCTCCCGGTTCAAAAGGCTGGGTAAACTCAGCATATCTTATAAAATAAAATTATCACCCGAGGTTTTATTGTTTCATAAAACTTCGGGTGATCTGTTTATCGACAAAATACACAAAATATAGTTATATATTCACAAATTTTTTTCAAACAAATTCTATAAATAGTGTTAACTTTTGGAACGCAATATGTTATAATGATACTTGTTATAATGGTATTTTATTATGTTTTTATATGTAGGTGATATTTTGTCCGACAAAAAAAGACGAAACTCCGACGGATTTGAGGATATTACGAGCTACAGCGTGCCAAAAGGCATAAAAAACAAGCTCGCACATTTCTGGAGTTTCAAATTCAAACCCTTCTTTCTTAAAAATCAGAAGCGCAACCTAAAAGCGATTCTCAGCATATGCGTTTGCCTTGTGCTTGTTTTCTCCGCTCTCTGCGGAGCATATGTGCGCAAAATGTTTTCGCTCATCAACCACAACGAAGGTCATTTCGGCAATCCTGACGCAACCTTCAACGCAGAATTGCCTGAAGACGAAAATCTGACTTTTGACCGCATTGAAGATATTGCCTCCGCAAACTCTATCAAGGAGCTTCTGCGTTCTTGGGCGACGAATAACGGCGAAAAGATTTACAGCAAAAAAGTTATCAATGTCCTTCTCATCGGCGAAGATAACGAAGACGGTTCTCACCGTTCCGATTCAACAATGCTTGTTTCGGTCAACACAAAGACAAAAAAGATAACTATAACCTCTTTTTTGCGTGATTCATATACTTATATGGACATCAACGGTAACGAAAGATTCGACAAAACCAACCACTCCTACGCCTGGGGCGGTGCAGCAAAACTTATGGAAGTCCTCTCGGACAACTACAAAATTAAAATTGACCACTATGTTGCCATCAACTATGAATCCTTCGTTGCTGCAGTCGATGCTCTCGGCGGAATATCAGTTCCGATAACCGAAACCGAAGCAAGATATATGAACCGTACAACCCGTGTCAAAGGATTCGAGAGCGGAGAAAGCGTTCATCTTACAGGTGAACAGGCTTTGATTTACGCAAGAATCCGAAAACTTGATAGCGAGGTTGAACGAACAAGAAGACAGCGTGAGCTTATCTCCTCGCTTATTCATCAGGTCAAAGATTCATCTATAAGCGATCTCAACAACGCAATCCAGACTTTCCTTCCATATGTAACCACCAACTACAAAACAAGTGAAATTATCTCACTCGGAACTCAGGCACTCAGCGACGGCTGGCTGAAATATGAAATCGTAAGCCAGGCATATCCCGGCGAAGAGCATCGCTACGGCGTTGATTATTTCCAGACCTATACCGGCAAACTTTTTGTATGGATTGTTGACTACATAACAGCAGCAAGAGATTTGCAGCTTGCTCTCTACGGTCAGACAAACATTGAAATCAATCCGCAGACCCATATTTCTGCAATAGAGCTTGCAAGAGGTAATTCAAGCGGCATACAGGTAGATTCCGGCAACTACGAAGACGAAACGAGTTCGGAATATGAAACGCATTATTACTACGAAGAAACTACCACAAAGAAAAACCCCTTCAGTTGGATAGGCGATGACGGCAGAGACCCGTTCAAACCCTTCCACCCCGAAGAGGAAACCACTCAGAATTACTATTACGAGGACAGCTCGGAATATTATAATCCCGAAGAAACTTACTATAATCCGGATATCACTGAACCCGAATATCCGGATTACTCCGAAGAAGAAACCGTTGAAGAACAATAATATAAAAAAACAACCCAATGTTCAAAACATTGGGTTGTTAATTTTTTGTTTATGCGTTAACTTCTTCTTTAACTTCTGTTTCGTTTTCCTTTGCCTCAAGAGCCTTTGCCATCATTTCACGGATAACCGCTTTATCTGTGCCTTTTTCAACAAGCTCAAAATACTCTTCTGCAGGGATACCGCCAACGAAGCACTGCTTATACTTAATGTTAATACCCTTCTTTGCAATTACAAGGTTGATAACAAAAAGTGCAACAAGCGCTGCAATATAAGCAAAAATTCCGAATCCGATTGAACCGCTGATAAATTCGGGGAATACAGCGGAAATGTTGCTTGAGAATACGTTGAAGAAAACAATCGATGCAACAGCAAGAACGATTGTGATGATGTTAAGAGTGATGTTTCTTGCATTGCCTTTGGGACCGCAGGCAATCGTAAGCAAAAGAAGGCTGACGATAACAAGCACAAGCGAAAGAAGAATGCAAACAAGCGCGCCTGCATAGCCAATGAAGCTTGTGCCGAGAAGCGATGAACCAAGCATTGTGAAAAGAGCATCAAAATCGAGCGATGAAATGAGATTGTAAATTTCAATCGCATTGACATTTGTTGTTGTCTGCTCAATGAACGGACCGCTGTATGTAACACTGCAAAGCGGAAGCAAAAGCATCGCAATGGGAAGAACTGAAAGAATAATTCTTACAATTGTAAGCTTTGAGCCGACAAAAGCAGCTTTAAGTCTGTCAATTCTCTTTTGGAGTCTGGCGTGCTCTGCCTCTGCCTTATCAGCTTCATCAAGCAGTCTTTCTTCCATTCCGTAATAAACAAGATTTACTCCGCAACCGGGGCAATTGGGTTTCCAATCAAATAATGTAAGCTTTCTTCCGCATTTAGGGCAGTTAGCCATAATTTCTCCTCCAAACAGGTTATATTAATAATATTTATTTTACCATATTAATATCACTAAATCAATTGTAAACTATAGCCAAAAAGCCGCGTTCATTTTCGGCATTATGACTATTAAGTCAAACCGCCGTCGGCAGTTATTACCTGGGCGGTAACATAATCTGAGTCCTCACCCGCAAGGAACGATACAACCCCGGCAATCTCGCTCGCCCTGCCGAATCTACCCATCGGAATTTCCTGCGCAAACGCCGATTTATCCTCTTGGCTGAGATTATCGTTCATTTTTGTGTCGATTGCTCCGGGCGCAACACAGTTAACCTGAATGTTGCTTGGTGCAAGCTCTCTTGCAAGAGCTTTTGAAAGACCGATGACCGCCGCCTTTGTTGCGGAATAAACAGTTTCGCACGATGCACCGCAAACACCCCACATCGAAGAAATGTTAATTATCTTTCCGCGTTTCTGACTTACCATAAAAGGCACGGCGCACTGACAGCAGTTGAACACGCCCTTGAAGTTGACAGCGGTTATTCTGTCAAACTCCTCCTGAGTTATGTCAGTGAAAAGTTTCTGCTGCGCAATGCCCGCATTATTGACAAGCACAGAAACGCCGCCGAAAAATTCGGTGGCGTCTGCAAAAACTTCTTTGATTGTGTTGAAATCCGATACATCGGCTTTGTATATTTTGAAGCGTACTCCCGTCTGCGAAAGCTTACTCTCAAGCTCTTTTATTCCTTTTTCATCGGAATTGTAGCAAGCAGCTATTTCAAAGCCGTCGCGTGCAAGACGAAGCACAATTTCACTTCCGATTCCGCCCGATGCTCCTGTTATCAATGCACATTTATTCATAATCTATCAGCTTGTAAATGTTGACATATAGTCTGCACCGAGAACCGTTGACATATCAATATAGTTCTTGGGAACGGCAAACTTTGACTTATCAACATCTGTGGTAAGCTTTTTGAACTCCGTAATGCTTGAATCTTCACCGTTTACGGTTTCAACTCTCTTGAGCTGACCTTTAAGGTAATAATACTTTGTGGTTGAGCCATCAGTATCATAAACATCGCAAACATAGGTCTGACCGTCAAAATCAACCTCGCCGCTTGAAAGGTAAGTTCCGTCAATATTCTCAATGTCAAAAGCCTCTGCAGGGAACATTTCTTCTGTAGTTGCGCTTTCTTTAGGCATAGCTATATATGCTCTCATTGAAGGAATAATGATGTAGCACATATCACCAAGGATAAGCATGTTGACTCTTGTGCTTCCTCCGCCTTCTTTAAGAGGAAGAGCAGTTTCAAAATAAAGATCGCTGCCGTTTCGCATAATAGTCATAGGAATAACATTCTTCTGACCATTGGAAATAGTCTGAATGTTTGATTCCATAGTGAACGTATTGCTTGATATGATGTCCTTGTAGCTGAGTGGAACTTCCTCGTGAACGGGATTGCCGTCTGTATCAACTTCAATCTCGATATCATTGAAAGAGTCCTCAGGAATAAGCTCACCGTTTTCAAGATCGGGAACTGTTACGTCCGCCTGCATCATGTCTTCAATCGAATCAACATCGCCGAATGAATCGATGAACGACTGAGCCTCGGGAGTAAGCGAATGAGTTTCGACCATTGTAACCTGGTTGGTTTCAACAATAACATCATTTGAATTGACAGGCTTTTTATTGCCGTCCTCATCATAATAGTAGTAATCGGAACCTTCGTTAAAAATATCGCGCGTTACGCCCTCGTCATCAACAATATAAACCTTGCTTTCCGTAATAACGCTTCCTTTGTCTATCTTACGGCACGCCGCAAAGCTGAGAAGCAAAGCGAAAACAAGAATGATTGCCACTGCATTTTTCATAATATGTTCTCCTCCGAAAGGGAAAAATGATTGAAATGTGAATTCCTTGATATATAGAATATCTTATTTTGGGGATAAAATCAAGTATTCTTTTATAATATTTATTAACTAATCTATTAAATGTTTATGGACAAAATATGACCGATGCCCTATATCGGGTGCTCCAAGGAAAAATCTCAAAAAAGCTCTTGCAAATTTTAACATTATCATTTATAATAATCTGCAGATATTTTATTATGCTACTGTGGCTCAGTTGGTAGAGCAGCGCATTCGTAATGCGCAGGCCGTCGGTTCGAGTCCGACCAGTAGCTCCACAAAAGACTTAACGGTTGCCGTTAGGTCTTTTTTAATGAACAAAGCTTTCAAATATTAAGGTGATTTTATGTCAAAGCTAAAAAACTTCATTAAAAACGAAATCGTACTTATAATTTCGTTTGTTCTTGCAACGGCATCCGCATTCATTGTTAAACCAAGCACCGAGTATATCGGTTACATAGATTTCCGCACTCTTGCTTTGCTTTTCTGCCTTATGGCGGTTATGGCAGGCTTCAACAAGCTCGGTATATTCAAGATGCTGGCAACAAAACTCCTCGGGTTTGCTTCGGATTCACGCAGCCTGTGTCTGATACTCAGTCTGCTCTGCTTCTTTTCGTCAATGATAATCACAAACGACGTTGCACTCATTACGTTCGTGCCGTTTTCAATTATAATACTGACTCTTTCAGGCAAAAACAATTTGTTGATTCCTCTCGTAACGCTCGAAACCGTTGCCGCAAATCTGGGCAGTATGCTTACGCCAATCGGTAACCCTCAGAATCTCTATCTTTTCTCCTCGTTCGAAATGAAAACCTCGGATTTTTTCAGAATCCTGCTCCCCTATGCAGTTCTTTCGCTGATTTTGACAATAGTCTCCGCCTTTTTGATAAAAAAAGAAAAGCTTGAGTTCAAGGCTGAATCGGAAACAAAGCAAACAGACATAAAGCTGTGCATAATCTATGCCGTCTTGTTTGCCGTCGCCTTGCTCACCGTATTCAGAACTATACATTATATAATTGCACTTGTCGTTTCACTGATTGCAATAGTGATTTTTGACCGCAAAACCCTTGCAAAAGTCGATTATTCATTGCTCCTGACATTCACCTTTTTGTTCATATTCATCGGGAACCTCAAAAACATCGCACCTGTAAGTGAATTTCTCAGCTCTGTTGTCAGTGGCAACGAAGTGCTTGTAGGTGTGGCATCAAGCCAAATTTTTTCAAACGTACCTGCAGCACTTCTTCTATCGGGATTTACCAAAAACGTTGCCGACCTGCTAATCGGAGTCAATCTCGGCGGACTCGGTACGCTTATCGCTTCAATGGCAAGCCTGATTTCATTTAAATATGTCGTCAAGGAAAAAGTTTCGGCTGGTAAATATATTTTCGTTTTCTCTGCTGTAAATATCATATATCTTGCTTTCAATCTTGCGCTTTGGGCATTAATAAAATAATTTAGAAAAATCAATTGACAAAGCAAATATAATTTGATAAAATATTTGAGTTGAAAAACTCAATATTCGGAGAGTTGTCCGAGTGGTCGAAGGTGCAGCACTCGAAATGCTGTGTGGGGAAACTCACCTAGGGTTCGAATCCCTAACTCTCCGCCAGACTAAGAGATGCCTAACAAGGCATCTCTTCTTTTTTAGTATGGGGGTGTCTATGAAAAATTTATCAGTCAATCAGATAATCGACGCGGATTTTAAAATTCATAAAAGCAGTCCTGTCCTGAAGCCCTGGGGCGGGTCGATTGTAGTTGCCGATCCGTCTGTGCTCACTCCAGACGTCAGCCACGACGGTCGATGGCATATGTTTTTTCACACAACTTTCGGGGTCTGCCAATGCTCAAGCGACGACGGCATACATTTTGAAAAACCGCAGAAAATAACAGGCAGAGCAATGCGTCCCAACATCAACCGCATAAACGGCAGATATTATCTTTTCTTTGAGAGAACACGTCCGCTTATTTTCAATGCACTGAATGTTGTTAATCTCGCCAAATGGAAATCGGAAATTTATGTTATCGAAAGTGACAACCTTACGGAATGGTCAAATCCCGCACCCGTTATAACCTGCACTCGTGACTACGAAAAAAGCGAACGCGGAATTTCAATATCAAATCCGTTTCTTATTCAGGATAACGGAGTAAACCGCATGTATTATTCCTGCGGTCTTACGTTTATTAAAGACTGCGGATTTTGTGAACCTACTCACATCAGCTATGCAGAAAGCAAAGAAATCAGCAGCGGATATATCTCGGCTGAAAAGCCTGTTATATCGCCCGATAAAGACAATCCGTATCTCAATCTTTGCAGCGGTTGCCTGAAAGTTTATAAGCTCAGCGACGGTTACATCGGAATTCAGAACGGCATATATGAAAAAGACAGCAAAAGCCACTCCGCAATTATGCTTCTGACATCATCCGACGGACTGAATTTCGAATTCAAAAAAATGCTCGTGGAACCCGATATGAACGGTTCAAACGAATGGATGAAACAGTTTGTTTATGCAAGCCATCTTGTCAGGCACGGCAATACCTTGCGTATTTATTTTAACGCGCGTGACACATCAGATATGCTCAGAGGGCGTGAATGCATCGGCTTTGCGGAAGCAGAAATATAAAACACAAAAAAACGGATGTGCTTGGCACATCCGTTAATTTTTTAACCAAGGTCGGGTTCGTCGTCGAGCAACACCGCAGGCTTTTTGTAGCCTTCAAGCTCAAGAACAACGATTTCGTTTTTGCCTTCCTTGAGGAAAGGAGCGGGCAGATATGCCGAGCGCTGAGGACCTACCTCCCAATGTCTTGAAAGAACTCTGTTGTTGACAATAATAATGCCTTTTTTGAAATCGGGAAGCTTCACAAAAGTGTCGCAACACTCATCAACCTCGAATTCAGCTTTGAGAAGAACGGGGGTGCCGTCAAATTCGGGAACACCCGCCTTAAAATCAACGCCCGAAACATCGTCAAGCGGAAGCGGATAATTCTTCCAATGGTAAACAAAGTTGTTGCCGAAACCGATGCCCTGAGTGATACCCTTTGCATCCTTAAGCTTTGCGCCGTAATTAACTCTACCCATATTTTCAACAAGCACCGCAAGCTCTGCGCCGCCCTCTTCGATTGCAACAATATTCTGCGGTTCTTTGTCATTTCTGTATTGAATGCCGACAAACTCACCGTCAAGATAAATATAACCTCTGTCGTGAACATCCTGAAGGCGTACCTTCTGCGGGTCTCTGGGACCTCTGACAAAAGCCTTGTAAAGCACAAAGCCGTAGCCCTGATCAAGCTTTTCCATAGTCATCGGCATAACCGATTCAACGGGAGTTGAAAGCACATCAAGGTTATCAAAAAGCTTTGCGGAATGAGTGAATTCAATCTCACCGTATTTTTTCTTCTTTATCGGAGCAGGCAATTCAACCTCGGGAATGGGTGCATATTTTGAAATGACTTCTCTGAATTTATAGTATTTTTCGGTAAGCTCACCGTTTTCGTTAACGGGAGCATCGTCATCATAGCTCGAAATTGTCGGCTCATATGCATCGTAGTCGTTTGCGCCGTTCATATAGCCGAAGTTCGTACCGCCGTGGAACATATATGCCGAAAGGCTTGCACCCATCGAAAGGATTTCATCCATTGCGTCCGCTGCATCCTGCGGGTCACGGCTGTGGTGCTCTTCTGTCCAATGGTCAAACCAACCATTCCAGAATTCTGTACACATAAGAGGTCCGTCAGGCTGATATTCACGAAGTCTTGCAAACTGTTCCTTTGCTCTTGAACCGAAATTTGCGGTTTTGTGAATTTCGGGAACCGTTCCGCCCGTAAGCATCTGATATTCCGCACCGTCGGAAGTGAAGAAGGGAACATCGATTCCTCTGTCCGCCATTCCTTTGGCAATGTAACGAATATACTCGCTGTCATCGCCATAGCTTCCGTATTCGTTTTCAACCTGAACAAGGATGACATTGCCGCCCTTTGTTATCTGATGCTTTGCGATTCTCGGAATGAAATCATCATAGAATCTGTCAACCGCCGCAAGATAATCCTTATCCATACAGCGAAGCGCCATTGAATCATTTTTAAGAAGCCACCAAGGCAGACCACCGAAATCCCACTCGGAGCAGATATACGGACCGGGACGTACGATTGCATAGAGTCCAAGCTCTGCGGCAATATCGAGAAATTTTTCGATATCAAGCATATCGGAATAATCGTAAACACCCTCTTTGGGCTCATGAAGATTCCAAGCAACATAGGTTTCAACAGTGTTGAAGCCGCAAGCCTTGAGTTTTATGAGTCTGTCACGCCAATATTCGGCGGGGACTCTGAAATAGTGAATTGCGCCGGCAATGATTCTGAAATCTTCGCCGTTAAGTTTGAAACCGTCTTTTTCGATAGCAAATGTGTTCATATCTTTCCTCCGTTTATTTTAATCGGGAAGTACTTCTCTTTCATAGGGAAATTCGCTGAAAACTTCGAATTTCTTCGCTCTCATCCAAAGAGATGGATTAACCTTTACAGTGAATCCGCATCCGTTGGGAGTGAGCCACTCGTGCATAGGATATTCGGGAATACCATAAGCCGCAAGAATCGTCATTATAACCCCGCCGTGAGTGATTATTGCAGCAGAGGTTGTGCCGGTTTTCATAAGACCTTCTGCAACCTTTTCGAAGGTATCACACACTCTTTTTGCAAACTCCTCGTTGCTTTCGCCATAAGGCGGCTTTACACCCTTTTCACCTGCAAGCCAACGAGGGAATTCCTCGTATTTTTCAAGTTGTT
Organism: Acutalibacteraceae bacterium; assembly: GCA_045576955.1. Taxonomy (GTDB): domain Bacteria; phylum Bacillota; class Clostridia; order Oscillospirales; family Acutalibacteraceae; genus CAG-177. The sequence goes on from JAZNHM010000009.1 coordinate 16,013, forward strand.
CGGCTGTTTTGTTTTCAAATTCGCCAAAATTATATTCGATAAACCCGTCTATGACGAGGGGCTTGTTTTCGGGATAAAGGACCTCCGCCGTCTGCAAGCAACGCTTGAGCGGGCTTGTGAAAACAGCATTGACCGGCGGATAAACAAGCTCGTTTTTCATCTGAGAAAGCTGTGCTTTACCTTCTTCGCTGATTTCGACATTGGTATGACCGATATATCTGCCTTCAAGATTTTCGTCCGTGAGGGCATTTCTTATAAAATGAATAGTATAGGACTTCATTTTTCCTCCAAAAAACGGTGTTAAATTTCGTTAGAATTTACAATATACAAAATGTATAAAAAAATATATAATATAAACAATGTATTATACTGTGAGGAATTACCATGGATAAAAATTTCCCGATTATATTAACAGAACTTCGTAAAGAAAAAGGACTCAGCCAAAAAGAGGCGGCTGCAATGCTCGGAATTTCGCAGGCTCTTCTTTCGCATTACGAAAAAGGAATCAGAGAATGCGGTCAGAGCTTTTTGATAAAAGTTGCTGATTTTTACGGCGTTTCGTGCGACTATCTTCTCGGACGCACCAAAGACCGCAATGAGCTTGATATGCTTGCTCACGAAATTCTTAATGACAATTCGTCCTCCGATTCAAATCCCACCGGCAAAACATTTGTCAAGGCCGGCACCCTTGTCACTCAATTTCTCAACAGCACTGATAATACCGGCGGAATGAAACTCGATATGCTATACGCCATTGCGCTTTACAAAGTTATTCTCATTCAGGCAAAAGCAGGCAACCTACCTAAAAACTGGTGCGGCAGAGCATATGCAGACGGAGAGGTCTGCTGTAACCCGATGTATCTCGGAATAATTGAACTTGCTGCCTACGATGCAATCAAACCGCAGAAAAGCAAACCTCCCGTGCCGGAATCGCCCGTTCCGGAAGCGATAAAAACGCTCGTCGAAGAAGCGGAAAACTTTATCGTTAATTCAGCAACAAAGAACTGCCCGCCGGTACCATTTGAATTTTTAAGATAAAAGTTCAATCAAAACCACCCGTTCAGAAAACGGGTGGTTTTTACTATTATCAAAGAATTGATTCGTAGAGCTTTATATATTCCTTTGCAGAACGGCTCCAGCTGTTATCACACTTGAGCGCTCTGAGAACAAGCTTCTGCCAATATTCCTTATCGTAATAAGCTCCGAGAGCACGTCTGATAGCATCAAGCATATCATAGGCATCATAGCTCTTGAAGGTGAAACCGTTACCCTTACCGTCGCCGCTGTCGGTGATGGTATCTTTAAGTCCTCCGGTTTCTCTTACAATGGGAATTGAGCCGTAGCGAAGCGCAACCATCTGCGAAAGACCGCAAGGCTCGCTCTTTGAAGGCATAAGGAACAAATCACTGCCTGCATAGATTTTTCTTGCAAGGTCGGGAACAAATCCGAGGCGCAGACCGACCTTTTCAGGGAATGCCGCCGCAAGCTCTTTGAAAAATGCTTCATATTCCCAGTCACCCGAGCCGAGCACAACAAGCTGCATATCGGTTGTTGAAAGAAGGTCCCACATAATTCTCTTGATAAGGTCAAGACCCTTGTGGGCAACAAGTCTTGTTACGATACCCATAACGGGAACATCTTCTCTGACGGGAAGACCGAAAAGCTCCTGAAGAGCAGCCTTGTTGATTTTCTTGCCTTCGGGTTCTTTTGCTGAATAGTTTGCAAAAATATCTTTATCCTTTTCGGGGTCGTAATTAATTGTATCGATACCGTTGAGAATACCGCTGAGCTTATAACTGCGTTCTTTGAGAATGGGGTCAAGTCCGTGACTGAACCACGGATCAAGAATTTCGCCTGCATAAGTATTGCTTACGGTTGTTACCTTGTTTGCACACTCAATGCCGCCCTTCATCAGATTGAGGCAGTCGCCAAACTGAAGAAGCGAGGTTGTTTCTTCGCCGAGTCCGAAAACATCGCCGAGAATCTCGTTGCCGTATTTGCCCTGATACTGGATGTTATGAATGGTGAACACGGTCTTTATGCCGGTATAACCTTCTCTGTGGCCGTAGATTGTTGTGTAATAAACGGGAACAAGAGCCGACTGCCAATCATTGCAATGGATAATATCGGGTTTAAAATCAATATAGGGAAGAATTTCGAGAACCGCCCTTGAGAAGAATGCAAATCTTTCACCGTCATCATAATGACCGTAAAGAGTGTTTCTCTTGAAATAATATTCGTTATCAATAAGATAATATATTACTCCGCCTGCCTTAGCTTCAAAAATACCGCAATACTGTCTGCGCCACGAAACGGGAACCATAATGCTGGTTATGAATTTCATACTTGAACGCATTTCTTCACTGATTGTTCCGTAAAGAGGCATAACAACTCTTGCAGCAATCTTACGTCTTCTGAGCGCCTGAGGAAGCGAACCTGCAACATCGGCAAGGCCGCCGCTCGCCGCAAAAGGAAGAGCTTCACTTGCAACGTAAAGAACTTTCATTATTATCTCCTTTCTTATTCAAAAATAACTGTCGTATAATACTGACCTTCATAAACAACGATGCCAACACCTATCTTTGTTGTGTCCGCACTCATTGCTTTGTCTCTGTTAGCTGCCTTGACGGTCTGATAAACGGGGTTTCCGCCATAGGTAGTAACAAGGCTGTATGCACCGGAAGGCTCACCGTAAACTTCGGGAAGAGCAAGAGCCATGCTGTTTGTTCTTGCGCTTGCTTTAAGACCCGCAGCATGCTCCAGCGGAGCAAGCCCTTCAGCCTCACGGTCTATGTTAATTTGATCAACAACCGCCTGAGCAAGAGAATCGTCTCTCTTGAAATTAACCTTGTCACCCTTGCCGTCACTGTTTGTTGTGCCGCTCTGAAGATTTTCACTCCAAAGGTCAGGAAGGGTTGTGGGCGGTGCATCAAGGGTAACCATCTCCGTCAGAGGATTCCCGTTTTCATCCTTTTCTTCCTTGCCCCATCTGTTGGTGACAACAACGCCCTCTGTTCTCGGAACAAATTCCGTAGTCGGTTCGGTAGTTGTTGTGCTGTCCGCAGGAATAGTGTAAGTTACAACCTCGGTAAACGGAACGCCGTTTGCATCAAACTGCGGAATACCGTTTTCATCCGTAACCGGCACAAAATCCGTCATCTCAAGCATAGGCACGGTTGTTGTCTCCGGAGCGGTTGTTTTCTTTTTGGTTGTGGGATAGGTGTGGTTTGATGAATACTTGGGCTTCGGATAATAGTGCAGAGCCGTCACATATTCAATGCTGCCTTCTTCATTTGTTTCGCTTTCAACAACAATCTTGGTTTCCATAACGGTTTCAACCACGGTGGTTGTTGTTTTTTTCGGCTCGTCAAAAACTCCTGTTTTGACGAGTATAACGATAACAACAAGAATCAGTGCCAACGCACAGACAACACCTGTTAAAATATTTTTACCGGACATTGGTTTTCACGCTTTCTCAGATAACAATTCCCTTGCCGATGTAGACAGGGTAGCTCGAATCACCGCAAAGAGTCTTGTTGGGCTTGACTACAACCGATTTGTCGGTGATTACGCTGTTGAGATTTGAATTTTCACCAACGAAGGTATCCTGCATAAGGATTGAATTCTTGATTTTTGCACCTTTTTCAACCGTTACACCTCTGAAGAGGATGCAGTTTTCAACTTCGCCGTAAATATGGCATCCGTCGGCAATGAGAGAATTCTTTACATTTGCGCCGATGCCGTAAACTGCGGGCACCTGATCTCTGACCTTTGTGTAAACAGGTCTGTCCACAGAGAAAAGTTCTTTTCTGTTTTCAAGCTTAAGAAGCTCAAGGCTGATATCATAATAACTCTGAAGCGAGCTGAGAACTCTGACAAAGCCCTTCTCCTCATATCCGTAAACTCTAAGATGCTGAATGTTCTTTGAAATCATTGTTTCAATATCAACAATCTTTGCGCTGTGTGCTTCGTGGAGAAGTCTTTCAAGAAGTGTTCTTCTTATAATCATAACCTTCAGCGAATAGTTTGTGCTTCCGCTGTAGCAATCGATAAGACGGGTTGCGGCAACTCTGCCGTCGCCGTCCATAACAAGCTCGGTGCCGTCACTGATTACAGGAGGCTCGCCGTTTGCATATGCAATTGTGATATCCGCATCGTTTGCGATGTGAGCTTTGATGAGCTTATCATAATTCATGCTGCAGATAACATTGCAGTCAGTAAGAAGAACATGGTCCTTCTGTGAATCGCTTATGTAGTCGATGCAGCCGTAAAGAGCGTCAGCCTTGCCGATGGTTATACCTGCACCGGGAGTATCATAAGGTGGAAGGAGTGTCATACCCTCTCTTTTTCTTGAAAGGTCCCATGGCTTACCGGTGCCGATATGGTCCATTAGCGAGCGGTAATTGCTCTTTGTGATAACACCAACCTGAGGAATTCCCGAGTTAACCATATTGGAAAGCTGGAAGTCAATAAGACGGTAACGTGCCGCAAAGGGAATCGAACCCATTGTTCTTAAAGCTGTAAGCTGAGGAACAGCTTCATCGTAGGCATTTGAAAAGATAATGCCGAGAACTTTTTTTGCAGACATTATTCAGCACCTCCTACATCGCTATCTGTCATTGTGTCGGGAGCAATTTTTGCACCCTTTCCGATTTTAACGCCGTTTCCTATAACGGCTACACCCCAATCTTCAATATTCTTCATATTTTCGGGGCTTTCGCCGACTACCGCACCTTCTTCGATGACGGCATTTTCAGCAACTATCGAATACTGAACTACCGCACCCTTCTTGATAACAGTGCCTGGCATTACGATTGAATATTTAACCTCTGCACCCTCTTCGACGGTTACGTTTGCAAAGAGAACGGAGAAATCTATCTTTCCGTTGATTTCACAACCTTCGGTTATCATTGAATTCTCAACAGTTGCATCCGTGCCGATATAGTGGGGCGGCGCTGCGGGAGAACGTGAGTATATTCTCCAACTGTCGTCATTGAGGTCAAGGTCAACCTTGGGGTTGAGAAGGTCAAGGTTTGCATCCCAAAGGCTGCTGATTGTTCCGACATCTTTCCAATAGCCGTCGAACTGATAAGCAAACATTCTCTCGCCTGCTGCGTGCATTGCAGGGATAACGTCGTGACCGAAGTCGTTGCCTGAGCCTTCCTTTGCCTCATCCTCGATAAGATATTTTCTGAGTTTCTTCCAATTGAAGATATAAACACCCATTGAAGCCTTGTTGCTTCTGGGATTCTTGGGCTTTTCTTCAAATTCGCTGATTGAACCGTCGTCATTGACAATCATAAGACCGAAGCGACTTGCTTCTTCCCAAGAAACTTCGAGCATTGCGATTGTGCAATCTGCGTTCTTTTCCTTGTGGTAATCAAGCATCTTCGAATAATCCATCTTGTAGATATGGTCGCCCGAAAGAATAAGAACATATTCAGGGTCATATCTTTCAATGAAATTAATATTCTGATAAATTGCATTTGCGGTACCCTTGTACCACTCTGTACCCTTAATCTGCTGATAGGGGGAAAGGATATGTACGCCGCCGTTGGCACGGTCAAGGTCCCAGGGACGACCGTTGCCGATATAGTCGTTAAGCTCAAGCGGCTGATACTGGGTCAGAACACCGACGGTATAAATGCCGGAGTTGACACAGTTTGAAAGCGGGAAATCAATAATGCGGTATTTGCCGCCGTAGGGCACGGCAGGCTTTGCGATGTTTTTTGTCAGAATGCCGAGACGGCTGCCCTGACCGCCTGCAAGGAGCATTGCTATGCATTCGGGTTTAACTGCCATAGGGGTTTCCTCCTTATAATGAATTTGAAATTGATAAACAACATAAAAATTGCTAATGGATGTCGGAAATGAGAGCGGATGGCGTTTTTCTCGCCTGCGGGCGTATCGGGTATACGTCAAAGGCGAAAAAACGACAAATAAACATAATATTATCAAAGGCGTAATATGGACATCCCGCCCTACCTCAGAATTATTTATGCTCCGGCTCATTCTCCGGCATTCAGCGGCGATTTTTTCTCGATGTATTTTTTATATACATACAGCTGAGGCCTTCAATATCAACCTCAATGCTGTAATCATATCCGTGCATGGGTTTCTTTTTTGCCTTGACAGAGCCGACGGTGCTTTCGCCTTTGCCGCCGAATTCGGGAGATGCCGAGCTGAAAACGACTCTGTATGTTCCCTCTTTCGGAACACCAAAGCAGTATTTCTGCCTTGTGACGGGAGTAAAGTTGCAGACCGAAATGATTTCGTTACCGCTCTTGTCTCGTCTGGTGTACGCAACAACGGAATTGTCTCTGTCGTCGCTGACTATCCAGCTGAAACCGTCCCAACTGTAATCATCTTCCCAGAGCGGAGCATTTTTTAGATAAAACGCATTGAGCGATGCAACATAATTTTTAAGCTGCTTGTGAGCATCATAGCCGAGAAGCATCCAGTCAAGCGGCTGCTTATAATTCCATTCAATGAACTGACCGAATTCACTTCCCATAAACAGAAGTTTCTTTCCGGGATGCGACATCATATAGCCAAGGAATGAGCGCACACCCGCAAACTTTTCTTCGTAGCTGCCGGGCATTTTGTTGATGAGCGAGCACTTGCCGTGAACAACCTCATCGTGCGAAATGGGGAGAACAAAATTCTCCGAGAAAGCATAGAAGAAAGAGAAGGTCAGGCAATCGTGGTGATGCTTTCTGTGAATTCCGTCAAGCGAGAAATAACGCAGACAGTCGTTCATCCAGCCCATATTCCACTTGAAGTTAAATCCGAGACCGCCCATAAACGTAGGTTTTGAAACCATCGGCCACGCGGTGCTTTCTTCCGCAATCATCATAACGTCGCCGTATTCTCTGAATATGCTTTCATTAAGTTTCTGCAAGAATGCAACTGCTTCCAGATTTTCGTTGCCACCGTGCATATTGGCAATCCAGTGACCGTCTTCCCTGCCGTAATCAAGATAGAGCATCGATGCAACTGCATCAACACGCAAGCCGTCAATATGGTATTTCTCAATCCAGAACATTGCGCTGGACATCAGGAATGAACAAACCTCGGGTCTGCCGTAATCAAAAACCTTGGTGCCCCACTGATAATGCTCGCCCTTTCTCGGGTCGGGATATTCATAGCAAGGTGTACCGTCGAATTCGTAAAGGCCGAAAGCATCTTTCGGGAAATGAGCAGGCACCCAGTCAAGGATAACGCCGATATTTTCCGAATGAGCCTTATCAACAAAATATGCAAAATCATCGGGAGTGCCGTAGCGCGAGGTAGGAGCGAAGTAACCCGTCACCTGATATCCCCACGAGCCGTCAAACGGATGCTCGAGAATAGGAAGCAGCTCAATGTGAGTATAACCCATTTCTTTGACGTAAGGAATCAGTCTGTCGGCAAGCTCTCGGTAAGAAAGCGGATTCCCGTCATCATAAGTCTGCCACGAACCTGCGTGAACTTCATAAACATTGACGGGCGAAGAGTAGATATCTCTGCTTTTTCTCTTTTTCAGCCACGCTTTATCAGTCCAGTTAAAATTGAGCGAATCATAATATTTAGATGCGGTGTCGGGTCTGGTTTCAGCGTGAAAAGCATACGGGTCACTCTTAAAAATATCGTATCCATCCTTTGTGTGTATGCGATATTTGTAAGAATCAAATTTTTTCACATTTGCAACCGTGCATTCCCAGATACCGTCGCTGATTTTTTGCATCGGGGCGCAATCAGCATTCCAGCCGTTAAAATCACCCGCAACGCCGATTCCTTCAGCATTGGGTGCCCAAACTCTGAAAACTACGCCTCCGTCACACGGATGCGCGCCAAGGTATTCATACGCCTTGGCATTTGTGCCCTCGTGGAACAGATAAAGAGGGATATTGCTTTTATCTTTTTTCATAAAACGCAAGCCTCCGCTTTTTAATTATTATAATTATATCAATTTTAAATTATCTTTTCAAGGGCAGAATAAAAATATTAATAACAAATTATTTCCGTAAAACTTTAACAATTTGACGATAAAAGTTACAATTATGTCACCTTCATTGACAAGATTGCACATATTTGATATCATTATTTTAATTTATAATGCAAAATTGCGGCATCAAACACTTTATATTCCGTTTTGAAACGGCAAGGAGTCAAAAATGATCAGTTCAGATAATTTATGTATGGGCTGTATGCGTGAAATCGGCGAAGCAAAGCAATGCCCT
>JAZNHM010000010.1:0-4029 GCA_045576955.1 Acutalibacteraceae bacterium
CGCCATCTCGAGTGTTCATAACGGATTCAAGTTGTGAACACTCGATTTTTTATTTCAATTTTTTGAGCAGGCGGGATGCCTGCTCTTTTTGTTTGCTACGGACAGTTTTTATGCCGATATATTCTTTGAGATATATTCAACCGCAACTCCCTGCCTTGTGTCGGCTCGGTAATATTCCCATTCGCTTTCGGTCAGCGGTATTTCGAGATAGCCTACAAATCGGTAGTAAATTACAATTCTCTGTGTTCTGTACTTTCCCGTTCCCTGCGTTTCGTAAACAACGATTTTGTCTATCAGTTCTTTGAGCAGCGGTGCTGTCAGCGTTTCCATCTTCATAAACTTTCTCACGGCTGATATGAATTGCTCCTTGCCTTTCTGCATTGCACCGAGATTGCTCAGCTGCTCACGGTATTGCTGAATCTTTGTTTTGAGTTCAAGCCTTTCGCTTTCATATTTGTGAGATAACTGCATAAACCATTCGTCGGTCACCTTGCCCGAAACATTATCTTCATAAAGCCTTTCATACAGCCTCGCAACATCTTCATTTCTTGCGATTGCTCTGTCAAGCTCTTTCTGAACCTGTTTCTTTTCTGCAACAAGATCTTCGTTTGTCTTCTCGGCAAGCATATCAGCAAATGCTTCTTCGTCATATTCAAGAAACTTCGCAATCCGTTTGAGTTCAAGCATCACAACCTGCTCTATTGCATCCGCACGGACATAATGCCTTGCATCGCAGGTACCTCTTGTGTCTTTTTTGTAGTTGGAACAACTGAAAAACTTGATATCTTTGTTACGGGGATTCACGTGATGCCACAGCTTGTGACCGCAATCCGAACAGTAAAGCAAATCGCTGAATATGCTTTTCTCACCGTTCTCGGGTTTGGGCGCTCTCCGTTTGGTATTTTTTATGGATTTCTGAACCAGCTCAAAAGTTTCACGGTCAACTATCGGCTCGTGAACATCTTTGAATATTACCCAATTTTCTTTTGGATTTGCCAATCTCCGCTTGTCTTTGAACGAACGGGAATATGTCTTGAAGTTGATAACGTCTCCGCAGTATTCCTGACTTTCAAGGATTCTTCCGACTGTTGTTGCCATCCACTTGCACGGGTCAGCAGGTTTTCTTCCGCTTTGCCTGATGCCTTTTTCTATCATATATGATGTAGGCACCAAAACTTTTTCTTCGTGCAATATCCTTGCAATCGTTTCGTTGCCTTTACCCTCAAGACTCATTTGAAATATACGTTTCACAACAGCAGCCGCTTCGGGGTCAATTATCCATTTTTTCGGATTGTCGGGAGATTCGATATATCCGTAAGGCGGTTTTGAAAGTGGTTCGCCCGAATTACCTCTTATTCGGTATGACGAGCGTACTTTTCTGCTGATGTCCCTTGCATAAAGCTCGTTGATTACATTTCTTATCGGTGCAAATTCGTTGTCACCGTCTGCACTGTCAACTCCGTCATTTATTGCAATGAACCGGACATTTTTCTGCGGAAAGTAGTTGTCGGTATAGTAGCCGACTTCAAGATAGTTTCTGCCCAGACGGGACATATCTTTTACGATTATCGTTGAGATATATCCAAGTTCAATATCCTCAATCATCTGCTGAAATGCGGGACGGTTGAAGTTTGTTCCCGTATATCCGTCATCTACATAAACTCTCGGATTCTGAAATCCGTTGTCCTTTGCGTACTTCTGTAATAATTTTTTCTGATTAACCACCGAGTTACTGTCGCCTTCGGTACCGTCATCACGGGATAATCGGCAGTAAAGTGCGGTAAAGCCTTGTTCTTTTTTATCCTCCGACTGCATAGTCCTCCTTTCCGGCAGTCAAACACACATTGTTCGTTTCAAGTATATCTTCATCTGTGTTTACTGTCAAAGGTATGAAATCACTTCTGATAATTCTTTTGATTTTATCATGGAACGTTGCCTGCTTGTTTTTTATGTCATACGGAACAAAACGGGATTCAACCGTATATCTGACACCATTGACTGTATATTCGTTTGCGCCGCACGATACGGGCTCGATAATTGCAATGTTGTTTGGTTTTTTCATTTTGTAATATCCTTCTTTCTTTGGTGTTTATCGTAAAATTCAAGTGCTTTGTAAATATGTTCTTCCTTGTCTTTCGGGGTTGAAAATTTACCGAGGAATTTATCATATTTATCGGAATTCAGTTTCAGAAATTCTTTCTGATTCGGCTTTGCGGTTGTCATAATTTTAAAAATCATATCCATATCAAGACGGTGAAGCTGCGAAAGCTGTTTCATTTTCTGTGCCTGTGACAACGACGGAGTGCAGTCCTCACTTTGTATTGTTTCGAGCAGATTTTTCTGCTCTTCTTCGGTGAGATATGAGATTTCGACGGCGGGAGTAAATGCAAATTTTCCTTTATCAACCATATCCGAAAGTTCGGGGATAAGATGAGTGAGTCTGATGTATCTTTGAACCTGTCTGCCGCTTTCTGCCTGTGAGATAAACTCGGCACTTTTCAACTTGTCGACAAGTTGTCGCGAAGTTGATTTCCCCTGATGCGATATGGCATCCATTTTCATTTTGAATGCCTTTGCTTTTTCGCTCGGTGGAATGTTCTCACGTTGCAGATTGCAGTCAACAACCGCAATTGTTGCGGTATCTCTGTCAATGGCATAAATTAAAGCAGGTACCGTTTTCAGCCCTGCTTTCCTTGCTGCACGGAGTCTTCTGTGACCCGAAACAACCTCATATTCATCTTCCGTGTTTTCCTTTGGTCTGACGATTAACGGATTTATGATTCCGTTTTGCTGTATGCTTTCGATGAGCATATTCATTTCATCGTTATCAGGTACGCTGAACGGATGTCCCTCAAACTGATGAAGCTTTTCAATTGGTATGTTTACTGTTGATTCTGACATTAAATTTTCCTTTCTATTCAATATTCTGTTCCTGCGTTTTGTAAGCGGAACGGTTATTTTGTGCCGTCAGTTTCTTCGCTTCTTCGAGGCGTTTGAGAACAGACGGCTTTTCGTTTTCTTTATGCTCCATCGCTTTGGTCACGATGTGTCTGATTTCTTCAAGCTCACGGAGTTCGGATTGATGGGTGGATAGGTTGGCGGTTAACTACTTCTGATGTTCCGTTAATGCAGATATTTCTGATTTAATATCTGCTTTTGCGCTCGGTTTACATTCAGGATTTGCTTTCATATATCGCACAGCGGTTTTGTATTTCTCGATTTCGGATTCGTGTTCGGCATAATATTTTTCTTTGCTTTTCTCAAAAAATATTTTTGAATATTTATCGTAAATAGATTTGTATTTTTCATAGTCCTCAATCTTTGAAACGTGCTGTTTTAACCGTTTGATTTTCTTTTCATCCGCCTTGATTGATTTTCTTGTTTCATCAATCGGTTTCAGAAATTCATTCAGTTCATCAAGAGTGCCGATGTTTCTGTTTTGCAGAATCATAATCGCCTGAGATATTTTCTTTAAATCTGCAACAGCACCTTTTGTCTGTGCAGATTTATTCCAATCACTTCTGCCTTCTTTTCGTATATCGAGATATGTATTCAGAATATCAACAAGCGTTGTTTCGGGTTGATTGAATTTCTCTAACTCCGCTTTGACTTCTTCAATCCAGTTTATTAGATTTTTGATTTTCTCTTTTATTTCAGCAAGCAGAGCGTTTGTGGATTTTATCAATCTGTTCTTATCGCCCTTATCTGTTTTTATGTCCATTACTATAATCACGAGCGTCCTGCGGCCGCTCTGGGCTATAAAAGCCCAGTTCAGTACAAGACCGAACTGGGCTTCTAAAACTATGGTGTTTTTTAGTGTCTACTTTTCCTTGACAGATGCATCCCTCGGAGGCTTTGCTTTTTAGATTTTTGCAAAGGGCAGTTCCTGCTCACGGTTGCCCGAAAGGGTCAGACCGGTGACGACCCCCTGTGCATCTCTCACGAAGCGGACGAAGCAGGTGCGGGAATAGGTGGTGACGAACAAATCGCCCTCCACCGGATACAGGGGCTTGAGACCCCGGCGGAAGT
>JAZNHM010000011.1:0-4574 GCA_045576955.1 Acutalibacteraceae bacterium
GTTGACGAGGTTGAAATCATCCGCCGAATGTCCGAAGGTATCTATGATGAAGCTGAATATCAGAAGGCTCTTGCTTGGACAAAGGCAAAGTGCAAGGAAGGCTTCGATAAGAACCCCGAATTCGTAAGAAAGAGCGACGAACAGAAAGAAAAGGACTGGGAATTCGTTGTTAAGATGATGTGCATCATCAAAGACCTTATGAACGGCAACGATAATCTTCCCGCAGGCTGCGAAGAGGAAATGGTTGGCCACAACGCAATCGCAGCAGGCTTCCAGGGTCAGAGACAGTGGACAGACTTCTATCCCAACGCTGACTTCGCAGAAGCTCTTCTCAACACTTCATTTGACTGGGAAGGCGTAAGAGAGCCCTACATCCTTGCAACAGAGAACGACGTTCTCAACGGCATCGGTATGCTCTTCATGAAATTACTTACAAACAGACCTCAGATGTTTGCAGACGTTCGTACTCACTGGAGTGCAGACGCTGTTAAGAGAGTTACAGGCTATGACATCGAAGGCAAGGCAAAGGAAGCAGGCGGATTTATCCACCTCATCAACTCCGGCGCTTGCTGCCTTGACGCTTGCGGCGAAGTTAAGGACGAAAACGGCAACGGCATCATGAAAGAATGGTACAACGTTACCGAAGAAGATGCAGAAAAGATTATCAACGCAACAACTTGGAACGCAGCTGATAACGGCTACTTCAGAGGCGGCGGATATTCATCACGTTTCCTCACCAGAGCTGAAATGCCCGCAACAATGATCCGTCTTAATCTCGTTAAGGGTCTCGGCCCCGTTCTTCAGATTGTTGAAGGCTGGACCGTTAACCTTCCCGACGAAGTTTCAGACACAATCTGGAAGAGAACAGACTACACATGGCCCTGCACATGGTTCGCACCCAGATGCACAGGCGAAGGCGCATTCAAGTCGGCTTACGACCTTATGAATAACTGGGGCGCAAACCACGGCGCAATCTCCTACGGCCACATCGGTGCAGATATCATCACAATGGCATCAATGCTCCGTATTCCCGTTGCTCTCCACAACGTTGACGAAAGCAAGATCTTCCGTCCCGCTTGCTGGGGTGCATTCGGCACAAAGGATCTTGAGGGCGCAGACTTCAGAGCTTGCGAAAACTACGGTCCTCTTTATAAATAATTCGGAATTGACACATTAAAAATTTCCCGCAGCCGTTAATTCGGTTGCGGGGTTTCTTTATCTTTGATTATTCTGTCTGATTTTACCGCAGGCAATCATCTCACCGGCATCGCCCGACGGCTGAGAGGTAAAATCATCTCTGCGGCGGTGAATGACAATCTCTTTTCCGATGACTTCATTTACGTTAAATCTTTCGCTCATAAATGCGCTCCACGCACAGCCTCCGTCAACAAACAGAGGCGGCATATCGCCTGCGTGAAACGGGTGCGCGGTATCCTCGGGATTATAATGCTTTCCCGTTTTCGGGTCGTGAATATGCATCGCAAGAATATTGCCGCAACCGAATTCTTTTGGTACTCCGCTGACCGAAACAACAGAAAACACTCCTGCCGAGGACTGATACAGCATCAGCGTTCCGCATACGGACGGAAACTCCTCTGTTCCGCAGATTTGAGCGACTCCGCACGGCACAGAATGCGATAAATAATCAAGAATCTTTTTCGAACGGCTGTGATAAGTATACATTTTTACTCCTCATTTCGTCGTTTTCTATCATTCTATTCATTTATCTGAAAATTGACTCAATTTACAGTATCGCCGCCAGAGTGAGCATCGGGATTGTGTCTTTCAGGATTTTGTCAAAATCCGTGAGGGGCAGAGGATTCTCGCCTTTGCCGATTTCAACGGTGAATGCGGGACGGTTAAAATATTTGATGAACCAATCCTTATAGCCGCCGTGCGAAGCAAGTCCGCTGTTTTCAACAAGCTTATATCCGCTTGATGCGGCAAGAATCCGTGCCAGCCGCTCGCTTTCGGGCGGTCTTTTTTCACCGTATTCCCAAAAAATCTCCTCGCCCTGACTGTGAAGTGCAATTGCCATTCTCGGTTTGCGAAGCTTTGTGAAATTGACAAGAGCAGACGTTTCAGGTTCGCTTTCGGGCATATATCCGCCGTATCTTCTCGGCGATGGCGCAACGATTCCCGACTCAATTTCCATATTGCGAAGCTCGCTCCACCCTGCATCAAAATTATGGTTAATGTCAACTCCGCGGGCGTTTGCGTTCCATTTTTCGCTTGATGAGCGCATAATTTTCCCGACGTTTTCCGCATACTTCCACGCGCCGTCAATGCCGTTTATCGCAATCTGCACTCCGTCGGGATTTACGCAGGGAATAATAATAACTTCTCTTCTTATGCAGACAGTATCGATGCCGAAAACGGGAGTGCCGTTTGCTTTCGAACGAAGCAGGATTTCCGCGAATCTTAGTGCAAGCAGGCTTGTCATCCATTCCTGACCGTGAAACCCTGCCGCAAGCAGAAGCGGATTTTCGCTTCTGCCGATGCGAAGGCAGTAAATTCCTCTTTGGCAGAGCGACCTGCCGATAAGATGTACCCCGAGGTGCGGATATGCTTTTTTCAGAGAAAATATCATTTTTCTTTGATTTTCAGCTATCATTTCGCAAGGCTTTGTGATATAATCCATATGATATCCCCTATACATTATAATAATAGTAATACCATTTATATTCATAACCACGGAGGAGTATTATGGAACTTTTTGAAAAAACCGCCGAGAAAAATTATATCTATAACGGTAAAATTATCAATGTACGCCGTGATATCGCTGAATTGCCCGACGGAAAACACAGCATCCGTGAGGTTGTTGAGCATAACGGCGGAGTCTGCGTTGCGGCTTTGACAGATAATGATGAGCTTATGTTTGTGCGTCAGTTCAGATATCCCTATGCTGAAGTTATTCTTGAGCTTCCCGCGGGCAAGCTTGAAAAAGGCGAGGATCCGTTTGAGGCGGGCAAGCGTGAACTTGAAGAGGAAACGGGCTGTGTAGCGGAGAAATATCACACGCTCGGTAAGTTCTATCCGACTCCCGGCTACTGCGGAGAGATTATTTATCTTTATGCTGCCGAAAAGCTGACAGAAACTCATATGCATCTTGATGATGACGAATATCTTGAGGTCGAAAGAATCCCTCTTGATAAAGCGGTGGATATGGTGCTTTCGGGCAAAATCAAGGACGGTAAAACTCAGGCACTCGTTATGCGTGTTGCCGAAATGAAGCGCAGAGGTATCATCGGATGAAAAAAATAATTCTCGCATCCTCTTCGCCCCGCCGAAAGGAGCTTCTCACAACGGCAGGTCTGGAGTTTGAAATTATCGTAAGAGAAGTTGACGAAACCATTCCCGAGGGAACGTTTCCCGTTGAAGCTGCCAAAATGACGGCAAAGAAAAAGGCACTCGCCGTAGCGGAAGATAATGCCGATTGCATCGTTATCGGTGCGGATACAATTGTTGTTGCGGGCGATAAGATTCTCGGAAAACCCGCCGACAAAGTCGATGCGTGCCGTATGCTGCGTATGCTTTCGGGTGTTGAGCACGAGGTCATAACGGGTGTTTGCATTGCCTGCGGAGATAAAATTGATAATTTTGCTGTTACAAGTAAGGTTAAGTTTTATGATCTGACCGATGAGGAAATTGAAGCCTATGTTGCAACGGGCGAGCCGATGGATAAAGCAGGTTCTTACGGAATTCAGGGCAGGGGGTGCACCCTTGTTGAGCGAATTGAAGGCGATTATTTCAATATTGTCGGTTTGCCGGTTGCTGAGGTAGTGAGGAAAATTAATAATTTAAACTGAACCGCGTGTTCTGTAAAATTTGCAAAAAAGCAAAAATATTCTTCGTCACCCTCAACAAACTTTTTTGATTAAATTTGGTGAAAACGCAGAATTTGTATTAAACGTCAATCCCACCACAAGATAATGTGGTGGGATTACGCTATATATATATACATTTTATATATGTGTTTCTGCGGCGCATTTCGTTTCACTGCATTAAAGCGCCGAAACCCTTGATATCATTGGGATTCAAGGCATTAAAAAAGTTGAAAAATTTTCAAAAAAAGTATTGACACAGTATATATGTTATGTTATTATAGTCAAGCACGGGTTTCGGACAAAGGGGTAATTATGCCCGAAAATCACCGAAAACCTATGCTGATATGCGTTGATGCAGGAGGTGGCCGCTCTCTGAAGCGGGAAATTTCTGCGGAGTATGTCCGATTTTAAACCGGGCGAATTGTGTCCTTGCTTAAGGTTTGCCATTCCCGGGCAGCCTTGTTGCGGGATACCTAGGTGCAAATAGCGTAAATGCTGACCCGGAAATATGTGTTTTCCGGTTTTTAAATCGGAATGGGTTGAAACACCCGGGGCGGTTTTCACGAATTTGCAATTCACAGCCCGCCAATTACTTAAGGAGGCGTTACCATGGCAGTTAAGGGAAAAATCAGAATCAGACTCAAGGGTTACGATCACAGCCTTGTTGATAAGGCATCAGAAAAGATCGTAGAAACAGCTAAGAGAACAGGCGCTCAGGTTTCGGGTCCCGTTCCCCTTCCCACAGAG
>JAZNHM010000012.1:0-3026 GCA_045576955.1 Acutalibacteraceae bacterium
GCCGTTTTACAGGGAATCTTCTCGTTTTCCGAAACAGGACGGAAGACATTGCCGCAATGCTGCATTCCCTCATAGAAGTCCTTGTCATCATCAATAATACAGCGAAATGCCATGTAGGAACTCATACAATACTTTTTGTCAACCATTTTTTACACTCCTTATTTTGTTATGAACAGATTATATTTTGAACGTACAACAAAGCTTCAGCGCTAATCCTGTGCGTTTGTTTTTTTCTCTTCCTGCACCCAGCCTCTCACCTCTTTCAGCGCTTGGGTAATCTTGGTGGATGAAATGCCTTTGGTGTAAGGAAAATAAATGATTTTGATGCCGTTTTCCGCAAATTCCTTTTCATACTCTTTCCATTTTTCGGTAGCATACCAATCGTCTCCGACAAACAGAATGCTCGCGCCGAGCTTTTTGCAGGCGGCAAGCTTGTCCATATCGTACTGCGGCACGGCAGCATCCACATACTTAACGGAACGCACTATTTCAATTCTGTCCTCAAACGGAATCATCGCACGCTTGCCTTTGTATTCTACCAGATCATCGGTTGTAACACCGACCACCAGCTTATCGCACATTCCTTTGGCATTTTTAAGCAAATTCAGATGTCCGATGTGAAACAGATCATACACGCCGGCGGTGTACCCGATAATGAAATCTCGCTTTTCCATAATTCCTTCCTCGCAAATAAGTAATATTTTTAAGCTAATTTCTTTAAAATTTTGAGCTTCCCTTTTGTGACTGTATCTAATGTCAGAATTAACGATTTGAATTCCGGTCTTTTTCTGTAAATCACAAACAATACTAAATTTGGTAAGATGACACACAGTATCGCTCTCACAACAAGCGTTAAAATCAAAGATGAAAAGATCAGAAAATGATCGGAAATGAGAACACATACTGTCGTCAGCAGTGCGGCTAAGAATATATATTTTAATATAGAAATCACATAAGATTTCAGCCCGCGGTCAAATATCGTGGAAAACAGATTATGAAGCAACCACGGCATACCGACAACAACAATGCTTATCACCGTTGAAAGAAGAACACCGTAAAGTCCCCATATATTGACCAGTAAAATATTAAAGCCCAGATTTGTCAGCGAGGTAATCAGCGGACGGAACCTGTCCTGATGCCAGATACCTGCAGCATCTTTGTAGGTCAGCATCAACCCCATCATTTCCGTAACAAAGAAATAAACACAGAAAAGAATTACCATACTGAAATCCAGCATATTATCAGCACCGACCCAAAGACGGATAAACGGCTGCATCAGGCACGCTAATGAACAAGAGCAGAAAATACCGATCCATGCAAACGCAAAGGTTAGCTTTTTCAGATCGTAAAGGTTTTTTTCTTTTGTTTCTGTTACCAAACTGTTACCGATGCCGGAACGGCTCGATGCAGTAATCAATGTAATAAATCCCAGAACAGAGCTGATAATATAATAATAGTTCTGGTACAGGGCTAAATCAGTCAAGCCCAAAATAGCAGATATGACAATCGTATCGGCGGCATTTGAGATCATACTGCCGATTTTGACAGTAAAAAGATCCTTCACTCTGTTGGCAATCGCTTTCTTTTCTTCTTTCGGCAATTTGCCCTTTGCCTTAAACTGAGGATACGTTTTATCAACAATAATCGCTGTGACGATGTTATTTACAACACCCATAAATAGCGCTGCAATAATATATAAATAGTAGTCCTTAACAAAAAACAGAATTACAAGCTGAATCAGATATCTTACCGTATTAATCACATATCCTATTTTGTCCGTAATATCATTACGTTGGTGTACAAACAGCAGACAATTCTTATAAGCGAACAGCCAGTAAGTCAGAACTGTGGTGAATAAATTAATATAAAACAAAATATAAAGGTTCATACCATCGGGTATATCACCTTTAACCAATTTTGGAAGAAAAGGCGTACAAGCGATTCCGGCAACTAAAATCACAAGACCGATGATTCGATAAAAGATTTTATACAGTTGCATTAATGCGCAGATTTTTTCCGTATCATCATTTGCTAACGGCTCATACATACTGAATATCAGCGCCGAACCGACACCGAGCTCCGCAAGGTTCAGAACCGATAAAACAGACGAAAAAAGACTATTTAAGCCGACATACTGCATACCAAGACAGTATATCAAAGCCGTTCTCATTAAAAATGGTACAAATAGTGCATAGATCCTTGTAATAAATCCAAACACAACATTTCTCGCCGTGTTTTTACTACGTTCAAGTTTCATATCCCATTATTACCTTAACTTCAAAATTTTTACAAAGCTGTATTGAGAGCAATCAGATATTATAGTTACTCTTTAAGAATTCCAAAACCCTGTCGGTTGAATGATTATCAGTATAAGAGTGAACAAGACTGCACATTTCTTTTCTTGTTTCCGATAATCTGTCGTTACCGCCGGCTACATCTTCAACAAATGCCATCAAATCAGTTATTGTATAAAGCTTTTCACCGCCGGCGAGAATATATTTCGGGTCAACCGTAAATCCGTTTTTACTGCAATAATCCTCGAAATCGTCCCAGCAGAGACCTATAGGCTTATCACACAAAAGATAATCATAATAAACAGAAGAATAATCGCTTAGCAAAGCATCACAGCTTCCCATAAACCGGTACAGCGTCAAGCCGTTTTCATCAAAAAAGCTGTCATTGATAAAGATCAGATTACTCAGTTCAAGCGATTGGATCAACGACATATCCTGATTCGGATGCGGTTTCACCACAATCAGCGTACGGCACTGCTTACAACAATCGTTCAGCATTTCCGCTTTTTCCGGCGTATCAATAATCGGGAAAGAAATACTGCTGTGCCGGGTACCGCCGTTTCTTGTGCTTTGACGGAATGTCGGCAGCCAGAGAATAATCTTTTCATACTGATTATGAAAGACAGACTGAATATCGGGACGAATAAACAATTCGTCGCAACGCGGATAACCTGTCACAATCAGCTTGCTTTCCGGACAGTCATAATTAACAGCATCATATTTTTTCAGATA
>JAZNHM010000013.1:0-4921 GCA_045576955.1 Acutalibacteraceae bacterium
TTTGGTGAGAAGAGTGCAACCGATTATTCAAAAGCTGATAAGGCATTTGAAATCGTGCATTCTTTTTTTATTACCTAAAAAACACAGTATCCGCTGACTGTTTAATAGTAATAACAATGCCGTGTTGCCAACCTTTTGATATGTCTGTTGTACTCTTTCAACCTGTTTCCGGTTGAAAGAGTTTTGTTTTTTGTGAGGTGAAAATGTGATAACTGAGGAAAAGAAGCAGTGGGCAATTGAACAGCTGCGAGAAAAAAACAAGGAGCTTGGCAGGCTCCCGAAAAAGGATGATTTTGATGTGGTGACTTTATCACGCATCAAAGCCTTTTTGGGTCCGTGGCCGAGAGCTTTGGAGACGGCAGGGTTGAAAGAACCGAAGATAATGCCCTCCAAAAATAAAAAGAAGAAAAAACAACAGACAGCTTTCAAAAAGGAGACAAACGGCAATGACTAAAAAAATTATCAGTATATTTATCATTCTTGCGATGATTTTAACCGCAATACCCTTAACAATATCTGCTAGCGAACCTGATACAGTTTATATTTCAATCAGCGATGACAGTCAGTTTGTAACCGACAGCAACGGCACTCCAATGGCATTTTATCCCGTGACCCTTGATGAACTTGCAGAGATTGATCTCAGCGATTATTATCTTGACGGATATGCATACGATGCAGACGGTGACAATGTTCCCGAGCTCACCGCACTTCACCTTTATATTTATGTTCACGAAATAATACTCGGACTTGATTGGTCGGATGTTAACGTCAGCGGAAGTGCAGGAAGTATTTATTTTGCAGGCGGGCTTTTCGGTTTCTCCGATGAAAATCTCCGCTATGACCTGAACGGTGCTTATCCTGCAGTTGACGGTTGGGGCCTTACGGCAGACCGAATCGTTCTCAATGACGGTGACTTTCTGAATATTGCGCACTACACAAGCTGGGCGTTCTGGGGTGACAGCACAACAGGATTCCATTACTTTACCGATTCACAAGGAAATCTCAACCATACATATAACACTTCCGTTAATGAAGAACTTGAGCTTGGTTTGGTTCGCAGTTATTCAGATTGGGCAAACGGCGGAGTTGCGGCATTTGACCCTGAAACCGGTTATACCGTTTATTACGGAACCGCTTACGGTGTTCCCACAGGCAGCACAGCCACAGACGATAACGGACTTGTAAATATTTCGTTCCCCTCAGGAGGAACATGGTATGTATGGACTGACGGCGGTTACGGCATGGAAAATCCTACGGATATAGTTTCTGCACCTGCTTTTGCAACCGTAAAGGTAAAAGGTGAACCCGACCTTCTGTTCACAATTGACTTGACAGAACTTGATGACTCTGTTTATGAGGGCGGTATCATCAATTATAATTTCAGCGATGAAAGCGAGTTCTGGGACGGTAATGCCACAGCAGGTAAAACAACATCATATTCATTTGTAGCCGATGAGTATGACAATTATATTGTATATATCGATTATTATGTTGACAGCGACATAGTAGGATGGAATGTCAACGGTATCAACTATCTCATTGAAGATTCTTCCGCACATGAAGATTATTGGGATTTCGGTGACGATTCAGGTGTAGGCTACGGATTTGGCTACACGGATGATAACAACAAAGCTTATGACGAATTCTATCTTATTCTCGGTCTTGAGAATTCTTACAACAAACCGGGAAGCTGGGTTATTAAACCGGTTCTTATGACCGAACAGATAATTGAAGTTATTATTGCTATTGATGATATCGGAGAAGTAATGGCAGAAAGCGGAGATTCTATTAACTTTGCCTGGGAGCTTTACAATGCACTTACCGATTCAGAAAAAGAACTTGTTTTCAATTTTGCTGACCTTGAAGAAGCACAGGCTGTTTATGATGATTTGATGGATGCTCAGGCAGCTGCCGATGAAGCGGCGGCGAATGCTGTTGAAGAACTGATTTCAGCTATCGGCTCGGTAACAATTTTTAACTATAAGAATATTTATTCTGCCCGTGAAGCATACGATGCACTCACCGATTCACAGAAAACGCTTGTTGAAAACTATTTCGTTCTCACCGATGCAGAAAATTCTTTCGCAACCTTGCTTGCAGATGCTTCGGATGCTGACCACAAAGCTGTTTATGAAGAAACAGGTGCATATATCAGTGCTCTCGGCACGCCTTCTGTCGGTTCAACCGGCGGCGAATGGATGGTAATCGATCTTACCCGTTCAGACTACGACTGCCCCGAAGGATATTATGAAAACGTTGTTGATTATGTAAATGAAAATATCAATGATAAAGAGCAGCTGCACAGAGCAAAGTCAACAGATAATTCACGAGTTATTCTCGCTCTTACCTCGGCAGGCTATGATGTAACCGATGTTGACGGTCATAATCTTCTTATGGGTCTGACCGATATGACATATCTGAAAAAGCAGGGTATCAACGGTCCAATCTGGGCATTGATTGCATTTGACTGCCACGGCTATGAAATTCCCGTTAATGCAGATGCAACCGAGCAAGCTACCCGTGAAAAGATTATTGCTTATATTCTTGAAAAACAGCTTGAGGACGGCGGCTGGGCACTTTCGGGCAAAGTTGCCGACCCTGATATGACGGGTATGGCAATTCAGTCACTTGCTCCGTATTACGAAACAAATACCAAAGTCAAAGCTGCGATTGACAAAGCAATTTTCTGCCTTTCGGAAAAGCAGTATGATAACGGCGGATTCGGTTCAATTGACGGTATTTGCAGTGAATCCTGCGCTCAGGTTATCGTTGCATTGACCGCGCTCGGTATCGATCCTGAAACAGATCCCCGCTTTGTAAAGAACGGTGTTTCCGTTGTTGATGCAATGTGTCTGTTTGCTGTTGAAGGTGGCGGATTTGCACATATTCCCGATGCAGGCATAAACGGTATGGCAACAGAGCAGGCACAGTATGCTCTGGCATCATATTTCCGTTTCCTCGACGGCAAAGCATCACTTTATGATATGAGCGATGTTGATATTTACACAAAAGATGAAAAAGCAGCCGATGCAGTTGAATCTATGATTTCCGCAATCGGTACAGTTTCAGCAGAAAGCAAATCGGCTATCGAAGAAGCAAGAGCTGCTTATGATTCGCTTACAGACGAACAGAAAGTGCTTGTTGAAAACTATGAAACTCTCACAACTGCCGAAACTGCACTTGCAAAAATTGAAAATGATATCAAGGCTGCAGACGATGTTGAAGCAATGATTTCCGCTATCGGCACAGTTACCGCAGAAAGTAAGGGTGCTATCGAAGAAGCAAGAGCTGCTTATGATTCGCTTACAGACGAACAGAAAGCTCTCGTTGAAAATTATGAAACTCTCACATCTGCAGAAACAACATACAGCGAACTTACTGCCGAAAAAGAACTCAGCTTCTTTGAGAAGCTTATCAATTGGATTGTCAATGCATTCAATTGGGTAATCACACTTTTCCAAAACATTTTCTCATTCTGATAACTCCAAAAGTCGGCTGTTGCTAAAAACAACAGCCGACGCAACTCCCTAATTTTGAAAATAATTTGTTATATAGCAAAGTATATAGACCGTCAGGAGGCAATTTTATGAAAAAGAAGAAAATATCAAATATAGTGATGGTCGCTGTCATTATTGCTATCGCAGTATCGGGAATCCTGGGTGTCGGTCATATCAAAGGCTGGTTTGACAAATCCGATGAAGGCACCGCAGTTCTTACGGATTTTCGTGGCATCATAACTTTGCAGCGTGACGGAGTTGCCTATGCAACAACAGATGAAACCGTTCTTCGCAAAGGAGATAAAATTACCTGTGACCCCGGTGCAACCGTCAGAATTGCTTTGGGCGAAAACTATATTGCTCTCGGTCAGAATGCCGATGCAGAAATAATAAATCCCGTTTCCGACGAGTTTGCCCTTAAAGTTAATATCGGCGAAGCTTTTGTTAACACAAACAGTTCTGTTTCATTTGAATTTGCAGATAAGCAGAACGAAATCAGTAATGCGGTTGCAACTCTGAGTGTACGCAAAGGTACACAAAGTATCAGCGTTTATCAAGGCTCTGTCGGTGAAGTAACCGAGGGTCAGATGCTTGAATGGATTGGTGATAAGGAATCTGTTAGAGATTTCTCCGTCAAAAGCCTTAATGACTTTAACATTTCACAAATACGAAAAGCCAACGAAACCAAAACTCTTGTTTTCTCAAACGACGATCTGGATAAACTCGAAAACGAACGTTGGGAACAGACGCACGGTTCAACAGAAACAAAAACAGAAACCACCGTAACTGAAACCGTAACATCAACTCATACTGAAAAAACGACAAAGAAAGAAACAACATCTTCAACCACGGAAAAGAAAGAACCTACTGCAACAGTTGCCGAAACAACAAAACTAACGACCTCAAAAACACAGACAACCACAGAAAAAACAACAAAAAAGAGACCGACAACAACAAGGCGTGATTATTCAGTTTATATAACCGAAGCAACAACGGTTACAGAAACAACAACTGAAACAACCAAAACAGAAAGAACAACAAGACCCAAAGCTACAACTACAACCAAACCCGTAACTATTACCAAACCTACAACCACGAAACCTACAACCACAACCACCAAACCCGTTGAAACAACAAAAGAAAAGCTTACTTGCACAATAACCATACGTTGTGATACAATTCTCAATAATATGGATAATCTTGACCGCGCAAAAGCACCGTATGTTCCCGATGACGGCGTTATTCTCAGGAAAGTAACGGTTGAATTTGAAGAAGGCGAAACCGTATTCGATGTTCTGAACAGAGTTTGCCAACAGTACAACATTCCGATAGAGTACAGCTGGACTCCGATGTATGACAGCTACTATATTGAAGGTATCAATAATCTCTATGAGTTTGACTGCGGAAGCGAATCCGGCTGGATG
>JAZNHM010000014.1:0-3046 GCA_045576955.1 Acutalibacteraceae bacterium
TTTTGACGAGAAAATTGTCGGCGGTATTTTATACAGAATCAAGGGCTCAACACCGTTTGTAAAAAATCTTCGTTGTGGTAAATATTATCTCGGAAGAGTATATATTTCACCCGAATATCAGAACAAGGGTATTGCAACAGAGGCGATATTACAATCGGAAAAGTTCTTGAAAAAGCCAAGAAAGTTATATGTTGACTTCCCTGAAGATCTGGATAAAAACAGAAAGTGCTACATCAAATGTGGCTATAAAGATACAGGCAAACAGCATGAAGTTGAGCCGGGATTAATTCTTGCCTGTTTTGAAAAACGAATTTGAATTGTGAGGATAATATGAAAATCTGTATTTGTGACGATGACTGTTTTGCCGTAAGAGAAATCAGAAATCTGCTCGAGCCGTTTCACACCGAAGATGACGGTTTTGACATTTCCGATTTCTCTTGCGGTGAGGATTTGATTGAATTTTATAAAAACGGCGGATGCTTTGATATTGTTTTTATCGATATCGAGATGAGCGGTATCAACGGAGTAGAAGCTGCCGAAACAATCAGAGAATTTGCACCCGAAACAATTATTATTTTTGTTTCAAGCCATTCGAGTTATATCTTCGATGCGTTCAGAATTGAGGCATTGCATTTTCTTGTGAAGCCGATTAAGGAAAAAGAATTTGCCGAAGTTTTCACAAGAGCGATGAAGAAATACACTGCAACAAATGCAAGCGTTGTTCTGAAATGGGAAAGCGTAAGAAACAAAATTTCAATCAACAAAATCAGCTATGTTGAGGGCTACCGCAGACATCTGACCGTGCATACCGCAAGCGGAGTTTATGAGGCTGTCGGTAAAATTTCGGAGATATATGAAATTCTGAAACCGCACGGATTTGTGCGTGTTCATCAGGGGTTCATTGTTAATATGAACTACATAAAAAGCTTCAATGCAAATGAGGTTGAACTGACCGACGGCTCGAAGGTTGCTGTTTCCGTTCGAAAGAAACAGGAAGCATTGAAAGCATACGATATTTTTATAAGAAAGTGGGGTTGGTAAAATGTTAAGAGTAATCGCATATTTTTTGTTTGCTTGCTTTGAAATTTACACAATGGATATTCTTTTTTCCAACATTTCAAAAAGAAAGCTCAAGGGCGTACAACTTGCTGTATTCATGATTGTTGCAATAATGGTCAATACCGTTGTTTCATATTTCTTTGCGGGTACGGGTGCAATGCTGCTTGGATTGGGCGTTGTTACAGCTTTTGTTTTTGCTCTTGTTTACAGAGTAAAAGTGCATTTTGCCATTATCAGCAGTGTTTTATTTGTTATGATTCAAGCAGGTGCAGAAACAATAATTACCCTCCTGAGCGGTATGTTTATGGGTGAGGAAAGTCTTGATTTTCTTCAAAATGATGAAATTTTTCTTGGTATGGGACTTATATGCAAATTTTTTGCATTTTTCCTTATTTTCTTTGTTTCAAAGAAAATCGGCAAGATTGACCTTGGTGTTTCCGGCGGTCTTTCGGCACTGCTCATAATTCAGCCGATTGCAACGGTGTTTGTAACTCTCGTTATCTGCAAATGCACCTATGAACTAAAAAGCATTCCTGCGATTTTATTCTCTGCTGTTGCAATTCTGATGATTGCCGCAAATCTTGTTACCCTCTTTCTTATTTACAGACAAAAGGACTATGTTGAATCAAAGGCAAAACTTGAATTTGCCAACGAACAGATTAAAAATCAGCTCTCTCACTACGAGGAGCTTTATCGCTATCAGAGCGAAATCCGCACTTTCAGACATGATATTAAAAACAAATTGCTCTCCGTTTCGGGACTTCTTGCCGACGGTCAGACCCAATCTGCCATTGACGCAATAAAGGGCGAAGTGGATTTTCTTGATGAAGCAAACAACGGTGTTATAAATTCGGGCAATCCTGCAGTTGATGCCGTTCTTCAATCCAAGCTCGCCATCGCCGAAAGCAAGGGAATCACACTCGATTATTCGGTTAAGATTTCGGATAAAATCAACGTCGATTTGCTCGAGCTCGGCGTACTTATCGGCAACGCACTCGACAATGCGATTGAAGCCGCAGAGGGTCTCGGTAACGGTACGGAGAAAACGATTTTTGTAAGCATCATTACTATGGGCGGCAGAATTGTTGTTTCCGTTGAGAATCCCGTTGAAGCGCAGGTCGACACAAAGCATATCGGCACCGCAAAAGCCGACAAGCTCAACCACGGTTACGGACTTAAGAGCATAAAAACGATTGCACAGAAATATGACGGCGATGTTTTTGTTTCCTGCGAGGGAAATATATTCACAACAAGCATCAACATCTGCAACACTTTTGAACATTAAATCCACACTATTGCAGAGCTTATTTCAATCGTTTGATTTTTAATTTATCATTAATACTGAAGCGGCGGAGGCTATGCTTTCGCCGCTGTTTTTATCGCTAAAAGGAGGTAGATAAAATGAAATACTATTCAATCGTTGCTTTGATTTCTGCGGTTATTCATTCCGCACTCGGAATTTTGATTTGCCGCAATAAGCTCAAAGCCTTCGTTAACATAATGTGTAAAAATCCCGAAAGATACAAAATTCTCGGCGGATACTTCATTGCCATAGGCTTGATTATGCTCGGTTGTGCCGCTGTGGCTCTTCGGGAATCAACGGCTTCAATTATTTATATCGTTATTTCCGCCGGCTTATTATCAATATTCATATCGCTTATAAGGAAGGAAAATATATGAAGAAAAAATATAATTATTTCAGCAACTTGAAATTTATGCTGAAAGAGCATTGGGGTTTTGACAAATCCTATGTGATTATGCAAATCGGTCTGACCCCGCTGGGTGCGGTAAGCTCGGTTGTGGCGGCATATCTGCCAAAAATCGTTCTCGACTGCGTTGAAAACAAAACACCTGCTTCGGAGCTTCTTCTCAAAGTCGGTATTCTTTCTGTTCTGCTCATTGCGTTCGGATATCTGAATAACGTTATGTATAACAAAAGCTATCAGGGACGAATGCTCGCAAGGGATATTATGCTTCACAGACTCAT
>JAZNHM010000015.1:0-31429 GCA_045576955.1 Acutalibacteraceae bacterium
TGTTACAATGTAGAAAATATTGAAATGGCATGTTGATAAAATAACTACTATGATTAATAAAATGATTTAAGTAGCGTTTTGTCCATTTGTGATTGATGTAATTTATATTTTTCTGCAAATAACAAGGTATTTCCTTTTTGAGGGATGCTTTTGTTTTGGGTGTAAGGATGAAAAAAGTTATAGTTATAGGTTGCCCCGGAAGTGGCAAAACAACCTTTTCCATAAAGCTTTATAATTGCACTGGGTTGCCGTTATATCATCTGGATGCAATATGGCACAAGCCCGATAAAACACATATTCCGAGAGAAGAATATGATAAAAGGGTTGCCGAAATCTTTGAAACATCAGAATGGATAATTGATGGCAATTATAACAGAACAATTGAAACAAGACTTCAGCAATGCGATACTGTATTTTTGTTTGACCTGCCGACAGAAGTATGCATTCAGGGTGCGACAGAAAGAATAGGTAAAGCACATTATGATTTACCTTGGATAGAAACGGAAGTTGATTTTGAGTTTATGCAATTTATTGAAGAATTTCCGCACAACGTTTTACCGGGAATATACGATCTATTAAGAAAATATGAATCAGAAAAAAAGGTGATAATTTTCAAAAGCAGAAAAGAAGCGGATGAATATTTAGAAACAATCAAAAGGATTTAATTATGAAAATTGCAGTTTTAGGATATGCGGGCAGTGGTAAAACATTTCTGTCTGATTACATATCCGAAAAGAAAAACATTCTCATCCTGCACCTTGATTCAATAAAGTGGGACAAGGAATGGAAACCTGTTGACGATTTGCTTGTGTTGCCGCAACTTTCGGAGTTTATGACAAAAGATAACTGGATAATTGACGGCTACTATAAGTATCTTCTTTATGATGAACGGCTTGAGCGGGCAGACTTAATTGTTTTGCTCCTTCTTCCCCGATTGACTTGCTTTTATCGTGCGGTAAAAAGAACAAAATCGCGTAGACAGGATGGGTACAAAAATGATTTGAATTGGTGGTTTGTGAAGTTCACATTGTTCGGTTGCAGGGACAAAGAAAGACGACAAACCTATGCTGGAATAGTAGAGAAATATAAAGACAAAACCGTTGTGCTCAAAACACAACGGTAGGTTGATGAGTTTATGAAAAATATTACGGATAAACAAATTACAATCGAACCTCTCAATCCTGAAGACTATCGTAAATGCGCTAATATCTGGAATATGAAATCTCAACCTCTTGCCGATAAATGGCTTGATGAGATTAAGTCGGGCAACCGACTTGTGTTTGTTTATAAAATCAACGGTGAGTTCATTGGTGAAGGAGCTTTGGTTTTAGACACAGGTGACCCCGATTACACTATTCCGAATCGTAGGGTATATGTTTCAAGAATGATTGTCAAAAAAGAATATCGCAATCGCGGTATAGGCACTGAAATCCTTGCTTTTCTTATAGAAAAAGCAAAAGAAATGAGCTTTGAAGAAATGACAATCGGCGTTGATAAAGATAATGTCAATGCTCTGCGTATATATAGGAAGTGTGGATTTACAGAAGTGCTGTTTGACGGTGCAGATGAAGATGGCGAGTATTTTAAACTTTTGAAAAAGATATAAAATGTGTTTATTAAAATTATCATTTGAGTATGTGAATAAACTTTATTTTTTCGCTGTTGCAGACGATATTTTCAACATCCTTGCCGATAATATGACGGTAATCGCACCTACGGGCAACACGAGAGCTGATGATTATAACTGTTGGTACGGATGTGTAACTGACGGTCTGAAACGTGATGAAAGACAGATTATCCTTATAAAGGACGACGAAAACATTATCGGATTCTTTCAGTATTACATGAATGAAGATACTTTTATGATGGAGGAAATTCAATTCAAGTCTGAATATCAAGGCAAAGGTGTTTTCAGAGAGTTATACAGCTTTATTATTCCACATATAAGGGACGATATTGAGTTTGTTGAAGCCTATGCAAGTATCAGCAACAGCAAATCAATCGGGATTCTTGAAAAAATCGGGTTGATAAACATTGGGCTTAATAAAAATGGAAGAAGCTATCATTTCAAAGGACGTTATTCGGATTTATTGAAATGGTACAACGATGGCAAGTAATTATGAACAAACACTTAAAAAATCTTAATCGAATAGAGTTTGTTGTCACTATGGCTTGTACGGGCAAATGCAAGCATTGCTCACAGGGTGAACATGATAGTTCGGAAAGCTTGGACAAAGTTTTAGCGGCGGATGCAGTCCGTAAAATTGCCGAAGAATATGCTATCAAATCTGTTATGACCTTCGGCGGAGAGCCTTTGCTCTGTCCCGAAACCGTTTGTGAAATACACAAAGCCGCAATGGAAATGAATGTTCCTCAAAGGCAGCTCATAACCAACGGTTATTTCAGCAAAGATTCCGATAAAATAAAGCTTGTTGCCAAAGAGATAGTCAAAAGCGGAGTTAATGAGGTTCTGCTTTCTGTTGATGCTTTCCATCAGGAAACAATACCGCTTGAATATGTGATGGAATTTGCAAAAGCCGTTAATACAGCAGATATTAATTTCAAAGTTCAGCCTGCGTGGCTTGTAAGTCCCGAAGCAGATAATCTTTATAACAGCAAAACAAGAGAGATTCTCGACATATTCAACCAAATAGGAATTGAAACGAACGAAGGAAATGTGATATTCCCAAGCGGAAACGCACTGAAATATTTGAGTGAATATTTTGATTTGAACAAGGAAATCAAAAATCCATACGATGAAGATCCAACGGATATCCGTGCAATCTGCTTCAGCGCAAACGGTGATATTCTCGGCAGTAACATCTATAAGCAAGAAATATCGGAAATTTTATCTTTATACCGACCAAAATGAAAACAGCCATACAAGCTGAACTCAGCTTGTATGGCTTTATTATTTTACAGGGAATTATGCGTTTGCGTTTTCCGTTACGTCTCTTGCCTTTCTAACATATGAATAAACAGGCTCGAGATTCTTCTTGTTAAGGGGATAACCGAACTGCATAAGAATGAATACGAGGGTATAAACGATTGCAGGGATTATTGTGCATACGAAAAGTATTCCTTCGCCAACCTCAGGAATATAACCCTTGTCGCCCATTGTTGCACCGTCATAGCCTGCAACCTTATTGAGAAGCATAAGTCCGCCGGTGTCTGCGGCAGTCTGACCGAGCTTGCGGCAGAAAGTATAAACCGCGTAGATGGCACTTTCGCTTCTGATGCCGGTCTTGTATTCCTGATAGTCAATAACATCGGCAACAACTGCCCAGTTTGTGATGCTGACGAATGAATAACCAAAGCCGATGATGAAGAGGAATATCATAAACACAACGGGAGCGGTTGTGAGTCTGTCACACTTGGGAACGATGAAATACATAAGAATCGATGCGGCTGCAGCAAAGAATGTACCGATTCCGCAAAGCTCCTTTTTGCCGTACTTCTTAACAAGCTTGGGCATAAGAAGAATCATAATTACCATAGGAAGGTAGTTGGCAATTGTACCGATAACGGAAAGACCTGTGTTCTCAAAATAGTTTTTATAGAGATACTGGTTGAGTGAAGCAAACTGGAGCTGACCGCTGATGAGAATGCCCGCAAGAGCACAGGTAACAAACGGTCTGCTCTTGAGCATGCCGAGATATGTTTTCTTCATATCAACCTTGGGGTCTGCTTCCGAGGGGATGCGTTCTTTTGTTGTTTTGAAGCAAGCAAAGTAGAAGATGATTGAAAGCACGCCCATAATGATGCCAAAAATCATCATACCATTTGCGTCAGCAGCTTCAACGGGTTTACCTTCGCTGTTAACGCCGACTGTTTTGTAGATGATAAACGGAGCAATGAGCAGGGGAGCTGCACCTCCGAGACCGCCGCCGATTGAACGGAAGGTTGAAAGAAGAGTTCTTCCGTCAGGGTCATCGGTGATAACCGAAGCAAGTGATCCGAACGGAATGTTCATACCCGTATAAAGCATACCGAAAGCGATGTAAGTTATGTATGCGAAAACAAGAACCATTACATCGCTGGATGTGAATGTTCTGAAATCGATGAAACAGAGCATTGCCGAAATGCCGAGGGGGATTGCAAGCCATTTGAGATAGGGTCTGAATTTGCCGTCTTTATTGGGTTTTTTCTTTGCAACGAGTGCGCCCCACATTGGGTCATTGATTGCGTCCCAGAGTCTTGTGACGAGGAAAAGGGTAGCAACCTTGCTTTCTGCAATCTTCAAAACGTCTGTGTAGAATACTTTAAGAAATGACGAAACATAGGTGAGCACGAACAGATTTCCTGCATCACCGAGCATATAGCCTATGCCTTCCTTGATGCCGATTTTATTCGGATGTTTAAACTCGGCAGCTTCAAGTGAGCGTTCTTTAGCCATTGTTTTTTACCTCCTGTTAAAATGCAAAATATTTTTCTCTTTGCTTCTGAATTCTTCCGCTGATGAATTCAAGGGTTTCCTTTGCACCTTCAATGCCGCAAGCGTAGTCCTTCATTGCTCTGCCTTCTTCGTAGCAGAGGTCATCGTGAAGTGGGAAGTATTCCTGAAGAAGGAAGGCTGCATAACGTGCGAGTCTGAAATCACCGACAAGTCTGAATTCCTTGCTGATGCCGTCAATTGCAATTGAATAATAATCCTTGATTGATTCAATGATGGCAACTCTCTCGTTCTTGGGTGAGAATACCATTGTTGATGCAACATATGCATTTTCGTTATTGATTGAGCTGTGGCTGTCGGTACTGCCGACGATGGGGAAATTATACCCTTTAGCCTTTATTTCGTAATATTTATGAGTCTGGAATCCGTTCTGTTCATAGTAGTTTTCACCGCCGAGAACCTCAAACGCATCAAACGGATGAGTTTTGAGCATATAGTCGGTGATGTTTTCGGGAACCTGATACACGTTTGAAATCCAGTAGGGATGGCAGAATATTCCGAGACCCTCAGCCTTCTTGATGTGGTTGAATACCCATACACAGCTTGCATAAGTGAAAGGTTCGATTCCTTCGGGGATGTCGAGAGTTGCTGCGAGAGCGTCAACCTCTGCTCTGTAACCGTCCTCATCAAGCTGCTCGGGGGCAGGGAAACCCTCAAAACGGCGCTTATCGATATCATTGCCGAATTCTTCTGTATGCTCATCTTTGAGAATTGCATTTACCGAGTATTTTCCGCCGAAGTTAACAATGTGGATGTCGTTTATATGGTCGGGCGGAAGGTCAGGAAGATGAACCTCTTCACCCGGAATAATATTGAATTCGATAGGAACATCTTTGTATGTTTCAATCGCTTCAAGCGAGGGATAGTAGCGGTTATGGTCTGTGATTGCAAAGAAATCATAGCCATGCTTTCTGTAGTTTGCGCTGACGATTGCGGGCGCCTGTTTTCCGTCAGAACGGAAGGTGTGCATATGAAGATCGCCGATGAGAGGATATCTGCCGCAAAGATCTTCATCAAGAGCATATACGCTCAGCTGAAGAAGTCTTTTGTCTGTTTCCTTGTCAAAAATACGGATGAAATACTGCTGTTCACGGGGGAAAGTGTATTTGAATTTTATGCAACCGTCAAATTCAAAATCAACAGCCTGACCGTTTTTTCTGTGGGGATAATCTCTGGGATTACCGTCATCAAGTCCGAAAACTTTAAGAACAATGCCTTCGGGATTTTTAAATTCAGCATGTGCACCGAGTGGCTTTATTGTTATTGTGATTTCCTTTCCCGCAGGAAAAACCTTTGGAAAAATATCATAATAATGAAGTTCTGTTTTCATTTTTTTACTCCTTTATTTCAACGGTAGTTCCGTTTTCATATGATATGTAAGAGTTTTCAAGAAGTACCGCAAGATCGATTGCGTCGTTTATGCCGAGACCCTCGGGTGAACCGGTACCGTTAAGGCAAGCATCAACAAATCTGACAATAGGTTTCTCATCTTCTTTCGGAAGATTATCAGGGGAAATAAAGCCTTTGTTGAGCTTTGCTGTTTCAGTTGTCTTGTATTTGATTTCGCCGCCTTGCCAAAGAAGGATACCTTCTGTACCGTGAACTTCGATTGTATACGGTGATGAATATGCAAGGAAGGATGTTTCTGAAACGCCGATTGCACCGTTTTCAAATTCTATAATTGAAATTGCGTTTTCATCAACGGGTGTGCCGAAAACTGCATTGGCGATACCGGTTATCTTTTTTGGTTTTCCGCAAAGATATGAGAGAAGATACATAGGATGGCAACCGAGGTCCATCATTGCACCGCCTGCACAGTCATCCTTGACAAACCAATATTCGGGCAGCCATTTACCGCTTACGCCGTTGTGTGCATTGCGGATTCTTACGTTTGTAACTTTACCGAAATCGCCGTTCTCAATATGGTTTTTTGCAAATTTGACAACGGGCCACGCTTTGTGAGGGAATGAGATAGTGAAGGTAACATTATTATCTTCGACTGCCTTTGCGATTTCTTTGCATTCCGCAACAGTACAAGCAAGTGTTTTTTCGGTAAATATGTGTTTGCCGGATTTGGCGGCACGAATCAGTACGTCAGTATGCATAGTTGTGGGTGTGCAGCAACAAACAGCATCAACATCTTCTCTTGCAAGAAGAGTATCGAGGTCAGATTCGAAATCGCAGCCAAGTTCATTTGCCCATTCTATGCCTCTGTCAGGTTTTTCGTCCCAGACAGCAGTGATTATCGCCTTTTCGGTTGCAAGGAATTCTCTTGCATAACCTGCAGCGTGAACGTGCCATTTTGAAAGCATAGCAACTCTGAGCATAATTACTTCCTCCCCAAATAAAATTCTCAATAATTACTTTTATAATAACATATATAAATAAAAAAGTCGAGAAAAAAGTTAATTTTTCCCGACCTTTTTGAATGGTTGAAATCAGATGAGCGGTGTGATATAATTCTACTCGGAGTGTTTTCTCTTAAGGAAATATTCGATACCTACCGACCCTGCACAGACCGCAACAGAAACAGGTCTCGATGCGGCAAGCAGCTTTTCGCTGATGTCTGTAGCAACGTAATAATCAAACAGCCTTCCTGCACCTATGTAGAGGACTGTTGAGGCAAGTATAATAAGAATAACCGTTGCGGTGCCTGAAATAAGAAACCTTTTTGCTCCGGGGTGTATTTTTAATGTATTTTTCATAGGTGTCCTCCTTATATAAAAATTATACATTTAAAACTGCTCCGTTTCAAACCTAAAATAATACCATTTGAGGAATATAATTATGTCTTACGGAATCTCAACTTCTTGTCTTTACCCTATGAATACTGAGGAATCGCTTGAAACTCTTGGTAAATTCGGAATAAAAACCTGCGAAGTTTTTCTCAATTCAATCAGCGAAACAACGAATGATTTTGCGAGGCTTCTCAATTCAATAAAAGAAGAATACGGTATGAAGATAACTGCGGTACATCCGTTTTCATCATTTTCTGAAACATTTATGCTTTTCGGCGAATATGAGAGACGTTATCTTGATGTTGTTGATTTTTATAAAAGGTGCTTTGAAGTTACAGCGATGCTCGGTGCTGATATTTCAATAATCCACGGTATGAGAAATATCGGGAAACTTCCGCACGAAAAATATTTTGAACGTTTTTTGGGGCTTATTGAAGCAGGTAAAGAATTCGGTGTCAGGGTTGCTCAGGAAAATGTCAACGGACATTTCAGTGCACATCCCGAATTCCTTGAAAATATGAGAAAGACATTAAAAGATGATTTTAAACTTGTATTTGATGTGAAGCAGGCAGTAAGGTCAGGGTATGACCCTGTTGAGTTTGCCGAAAAATTTAAAAATGATATAATCAGATTTCATATCAGTGACCATAATGAGCAGAGTGACTGCATTCCTCCCGGAAAAGGTAACTTTAATTTCAATAAACTGTTTTCGGTAATGGATTCCGTTGATTACCGCGGTGACTACATTATTGAGCTTTACAGAGAAGGATTCAGAACAATTGATGACCTTATCGAATCTTTCGGATATTTGTGCAGTTTATAATTTTGACTTGAAAAATGCCGAATTTGTGCTATACTTATAATATTAAACACAGTATATTGTGTTAAAAAGGAGATTGAAGTTATGAAATGTCCGTTTTGCGGTTGCGAAGAAAGCAAGGTTATTGACTCAAGACCTACCGATGAGGGCGAGCGTATACGCCGCCGCAGAGAATGCATAAGCTGCCAGAAACGTTTCACTACATATGAAATAATTGAAAGCGTACCCGTTATTGTTGTCAAAAAAGATAAGTCGAGAGAAGTTTTTGACCGCAACAAGCTTTTCAACGGTATGCTCAGAGCTTGTGAGAAGCGTCCCGTTTCTCTTGAAAAAATCGAAACAGCTGTTAACGAAATCGAAACAACTCTTCAGAATTCTTTTGACAGAGAGGTTACCTCTGTTTATATCGGTGAGCTTGCTATGGATAAACTCAAAGATCTTGATGAGGTTGCTTATGTTCGTTTTGCATCGGTTTACCGTCAGTTCAAGGATATCAATACTTTTATGGATGAGCTTGCAAAGCTTCTGAGTGAAAAATAAGATGAAAAGAATTATTGCACTTGCGATTGCGATTGTTTTAATTTTATGTTCTTGTTCTTCAAAAACCGAAGTGCCCGAGATGAAAACTGCCGATATGCTTGATATAGTCAACACGGATAAAGATTTTCAAGGGTGCAGAAGCAGATTTGAAGCGGTTGTTTCCGCAATGAAATCAAAGGTCGTTATTCTTGAAAATGCTCATAATAATATGGTAAAAGCAAATGCAGAGAGCGAGTATTTTCTTGAAAAAGACTTTGTTTTAACGGGATTTGATCCGTTTATACTGTCAGAATTTGAAATTACACGTTTGTTTGATTCTGAGTTTACGGAAGAAACCGCCCAAAGCGCATTCAACCATCTTTCAAGCGGTACGGAAATTGTATATACTTCTGACGGAGTGTCTGCTTTTTCTTTACAAATGGTGTCTGAGCCGGAGGTTAAGGAATACAGCGTTGAATACAACAAAAAGCAAGATAGTTTCAGATATGTTTATTCAGTTGAGGACTCGCACGGAGAAAAAACGGAAGAGTTTCTTGAGTTTTTGAGGGATAAAGACGGCAATTATATTATCCAAAGCAACACAAGCAGATGTGTGATTGGCTTTGATGATGAAGACAGAATTGTTGCCTTTTGCTACGGTGAGCTTAACGGAGGAGAATTCTCTCTTGATGATAGTCTTTTCGGGCAGAAAAAGGTTGAAGTGTCTGATAATTGGGTGGTTGAAAAAGCAAAGTCGAATTATATTTCCATTCATACCTATGAAGACCGGGTTCTTACTCACGAGGATTGCAGCAGTGGTCCGTGGAAATCAATCAGGATAAGCGAAGATGATTTTGGATCGGCTTTTTATTCTGCAAGATAAAACTTAATTGACAACACAGTAAAAACGATATATAATATATTTAACAATTTTATTAAGGAGTTTAATATTATGAAAAAGTTTATTTCAGTAATGCTTGTTTTTGCAGCAATTGCATCGCTTATGTCAGTTTGCGGTTTTGCAACTGATGCTGAATTAGCAAATTCTGCCAACGGTTTCCTCGCTGACATTGCAGAGGCTTACGCAGATTTTGTCGGTCCTATTGTTGACGATTATAATTGCGGTGCAAATGACCTTATATATGATACAGGACTCAACGGATTCCTTGCAGACATTGATGCATTTTTCGAGAGCATCTGCGTGGGCATCGTTGAACTCGTTGCAACAGTTGAAAATCTTTTCAAATAAGAACAGAATTCCGAAGGATGCCTTTTTTAAGGCATCCTTTTTTCATGAGAGGCATAGTTGACCGATGAAAAACAATATTGAAAAAGTCTGTAAATTTCTTGAGAAAACAGAAATTGATTTTGAAATAACCTATCATAAACCTGCATTCACAATTGAAGAATGTCAAAAAATTGAAAAGGTTATAAACGGCAAAATATGCAAGAATCTTATGCTGACCACAACAACGGGAAGCATTTATTATCTTCTTATGA
Organism: Acutalibacteraceae bacterium; assembly: GCA_045576955.1. Taxonomy (GTDB): domain Bacteria; phylum Bacillota; class Clostridia; order Oscillospirales; family Acutalibacteraceae; genus CAG-177. The sequence goes on from JAZNHM010000015.1 coordinate 10,031, forward strand.
TGTCTGGCGAAAAGAAGTTTGTAACAAAAGATGTTTCAAAAAAACTCGGCACATCCCGTCTGTCGTTTGCATCGGCAGAAAAAATGTGTGAGTTACTGAATACAGAACCTGGCTCGTTGAGTGTTACAAGTCTGATTTTTGATGAGAATAAAACAGTCAGACTTGCCGTTGACAGAAGTGTTTTTGAAGAAGAGTATGTCTGTTGTCACCCGAGCGACAATACTGCAACCCTTAAAATAAAAACACAGGATCTGACTGAGAAGTTTTTGCCTTCTGTCGGTGCAGATCCCGTGATTATTAATATTTGATTTATTTGGTTTTCGCTTTTTCACGCAGTTCTTCAATGCTCATTTCGGTGAGAGTTCCTTTGTTTGCGTGAAAGCAATGCTTGCCAAGCTCAAAAATATGAATATCGTTCTTGATTGAATCTGAATAAACATTTATGAATTCGGCATCGGGCAAAGCCTCTGCAAGTCGCAGGGGCTTTTGTTTATCCTTGCAGTTGAAGCCGTAGATAGTACCCGTTTTCGGGTTCATCCTTGTTGCAATCATAACATCGACCTTGTATTTTTCGCAGATGGGTTTAAGAAAAAATTCGGGTGATGCGGAGCAGACAACAATCGGTCTTTCTCTGTTTTCGGGATTGAATATCGGATAAATATTTTTCTGCTGGTTATCCCAGAACTTTTCAGCCATCTTTTCTCCGTTGACGAAACGGAGAAAAGAGAAACATCTGCCCTTATATTTGTCACCGAATCCGAGAAAGAAAAGAATGAGATTCAGCAAAAGCCACGGAGTGATGAATATAAGATAAGGTCTGTGAAGAATGCAGTAAAACAAAAATACCGTTTCGCTGTCTTGGGGATAAACTGTTTTATCAAAATCGTAAAGGTCGTATTTGTTATCAGGCATTGAAAGTTACCTTCTTGCCGTCAAGCTTGATTTCTTTTTCAATGCCGTCTACTATAACGATGTAGTTGCCGTTACCTTCGAGGCTGTAGCTGAGAAGCTTGCCGTTTTTCCACTCAATGTCAACAACAACGCCGCCCTTTGCCCAGATACCGCTTATCTTGCCGTTCTTCCACTTTGAGGGAAGTGCAGGAAGAATGTAAATTCTGTTGTCACGGCTCTGCATAAGCATTTCCGTTATGCCGCTGACGAAGCCGAAGTTACCGTCAATCTGGAACGGGGGATGGGCATCAAAAAGATTTTCGTATGTTCCGCCGCCCTTGGTATAGTTGATGCCTACACTTTTTACGGGGCGAAGCTGCATTTCGATAAGCTTAAGAGCATGGTCACCGTCAAAGAGTCTTGCCCAGAAGTTGATTTTCCAGCCGAGGCTCCAGCCAGTGCCGTTATCTCCTCTGCGTTCAAGAGTTCTGCGGCAAGCCTTTGCAAGTTCGGGTGTGCCGTCAACGGTGATGAGATGAGCGGGATGGAGAGCGTAGAGATGCGAAACGTGTCTGTGATGGATTTCGGTTTCGGGATAGTCGTCGTCAAACTCAAGAAGCTGACCGTCGCTACCGAGCTTGAAGTCGGCCATATCTGAAATTGTGTTTTTAAGAGTTGCGGCAAAATCCGAATCAATACCGAGAATGTCGCAGCTCTTTATGCAATTTTCAAAAAGCTCTCTTGCAATTGACATTGACATCGTGCTGTATTTCGCAACGCTGCATTTTTCGTTTTCATACCAGAATGAGTTTTCAGGAGATGTTCCGGGAGCAAGAACAAGCTTGCCTTCGTATTCAGCCATAATATCAAGGTAGAATTCAGCCGCTTTTTTCATAATGGGGTATGCGGTGTTTGCAAGATAATCCTTATCGTTTGTGTATTCATAATGCTCAAAGAGATGTTCACAGAACCAGCCCGATGAGCCGTGCCACGATGCCCACTGTGCATTGCCGGCAACAGGTGTTGCGAGTCTCCAGAGGTCGACGTTATGGTGTGAAGTCCAACCCTTTGCGCCGTACTGACCTTTTGCAGACTTTTCACCGCTGATGCTGAGTTCTTCAACCATCTTGATAAGAGGAAGATTGACTTCGGGCATACGGCACATAAGAACGGGCCAGTAGTTCATTTCGGTGTTAATATTTACGGTGTAATTTGAATGCCAGGGCGGAATAATTCTGTCATTCCAGATACCCTGAAGAGTTGAAGGCTGAGAGCCTTCTCTTGAAGAAGAAATTGCGAGATATCTGCCGAAGTTATAAACAAGTGTGATGAGTGCAAGGTCTTCCTTGTTTCTCTTGAACACATTAAGACGCTTATCTGTCGGTATATCTTCTCTGCCTTCGCCAAGGTCAAGGTTAACTCTGTCATAGATGTTTTTGTAATCGTCAAGATGAGCTTTCTTGACTGCACCGTAATCGTCGAGAGCGGCGATTCTGTTCATGCAAGGCTCAATATATTCTTTGCCTTCAACATACGGCTGCTTGTCAAAACCGTTGAAGCTTGTTTCAGCGGTGAAGAAAAGAACGGCTTCGGTTGCATCCGTAATGTTAAGGCGGTTTTCGGTGAGTCTTGTTTCACCGTCAGTGATAACTTTGACAGCTGATCTGAAATGGATACCCTTCTTTTCGGGTTCGTCAGAATAAACTTGTTTGCAGGAGTCGTTGTCTTTGTTGTTTTCGCCGGGGCATTCGCCTTCGAGTATAACGATATCACCGCATACAAAGCTGTTGCTGCGGAGCTTCGAAGTAAGACCAACCGAAAAACTCATTTTGCCGCCTTCGGCAGTGAGCTTTGCAGCAATTGCTTTTGCAGGGTATGATGCAAGATATTCTCTCTTATATTTCACGCCCGAGCAGGTGAATTCGACCGTTGAAAGTGCATTTTCAAGGTCGAGGGTTCTTTTGTAATCCTTGATTCTGCCTTTGAGAGCAAACTCCATTTCAAGGTTTCCGAGAGGCATATATGCCTGACTCCAGACACTCTGGAAGTTTTCTTCAAGTTCTGTCTGTGCTTCGTTGAGTCTGCCGTTGAGTGCAAGGTCACGGGCTTTTCTGAAAGCTTCGGGAGCACCTTCTCTTACTGTGTTTTTGGGCATACCTGTCCAAAGCTCATCGTGGTTGAGGCAGAGGGTTTCTTTTGTGGTGCCGCCGTAAATCATTGCACCGAGAGTGCCGTTGCCGATAGGGAGACTCTGAGTCCAGGCCTTCGCCGGCGCATTATACCATAAAACGGTTGATGATGACATATTTATTTTCTCCTTTTATAGGAAATTTTTTATAATTATACACCATTATACAGTAACAGTCAATGAATAAAAATGAAAGAAATCTTGCAGGATTTTAAAATCCTCTTGCATTTTCACTATTGTTAGTGTAAAATAAATTCTGTATGAAATGAGGTATTGATATGGCTGAAAATTTCAATCAAAAAATTGAAGATATTTATAAAAGTCTTTCCAAAGGACATAAAAAGATTGCGGACTATATCACGAATAATTATGAAAAAGCTTCGTTTATGACAGCCGCAAGCCTCGGAAAGGCGGTAGGTGTCAGCGAATCCACGGTGGTTCGTTTTGCATCAAACATAGGCTTCGAAGGTTATCCCGAGCTTCAGAAATATTTGCAGGAAATGGTAAAAAGCCATCTGACAAGTGTTCAGCGAATGGATGTTGCTGCAAGCCGTTTTGAAGGCGACGATATGCTTGATAATGCATTTGCTGCTGATATTGAGATGATAAAAGCAACGAGAGACGGCATTTCACGCGATGCGTTTGAAAAAAGCGCAGATGCAATTAACAATGCCAAAAAAATATATATTCTCGGTGTCAGAAGTTCTGCTGCTCTTGCAAGTTTTGCGGCATTTTATTTCAGATTTCTCTATGAAAACGTTGTTCTTGTTGACACATCTGCTACAAGTGAAATTTTTGAGCAGATGTTTCATATCGGTGCAGACGATGTGTGCATAGCAATCAGTTTTCCAAGATATTCAACCCAGACGGTGAAAGCTCTCAGTTTTGCAAAGGACAGGGGAGCAACGATAATTTCAATTACCGACGGTGAACTCTCACCTATTTCTCAGTTTGCAACCCATCTTCTTGTCGCAAAGAGCAGTATGGTTTCGTTTGTTGACTCACTTGTTGCACCGCTCAGTCTTATAAATGCACTTGTTGCGGCAGCAGCAAGAAAGAAGCAGGACGACGTATATAACGATTTCCGTGAGCTTGAGAAGATATGGGACGAATATCACGTTTACCGTACAGGTGGGGAGGGTAACTGATGAAAACCGCTCTCCTTGTAATCGGCGGAGGTGCCGCAGGTCTTATGGCGGCAGGTACAGCTGCCCATGAAGGTATTGAAACCATTGTTCTCGAAAGAAATGAGCGTCCTGCAAGAAAGCTGATGATAACCGGCAAGGGACGATGCAACGTTACAAATAACTGCGCATCTCTTCAGGAGCTTATTTCAAACGTACCGAGAAACGGAAGATTTCTTTACGGTGCATTTTCAAGATATATGCCTTCGGATGTTATTGATTTTTTTGAAGGCAATGGTGTTGAACTTAAAACCGAAAGGGGTAACAGAGTTTTTCCAGTTTCGGATAATGCCGTTGATATAGTCGATTCTCTGACTGCATATGCAAAACGCCGTGCACGGTTTATGCATGGCAGAGCGGTTGAGCTTCTTCGCGACGGCGAAAAGGTCATCGGAGTCAGAACGGAATCCGGCGAAGAAGTTTATGCCGACAAAATAATCATTGCGACCGGAGGTCTTTCGTACCCCGGCACGGGTTCAACCGGCGACGGATATGAGCTTGCAAAGCAGGCGGGTCACAAGATAACAGACCTTGTGCCTTCGCTTGTTCCTCTTGAAATTCACGAGGGTTTTTGCAGTGAGCTTATGGGTCTTTCGCTCCGTAACACCGCAATAAAGGTTGTTGACAGCGAAAACGGCAAAACCGTTTACAGCGATTTTGGTGAAATGCTTTTCACTCATTTCGGTGTATCGGGTCCGATGATACTCAGTGCATCGGCTCATATGCGAAATATGAAAAGCGAAAAATATAAAATATACATTGACTTGAAACCTGCGCTCACTCCCGAACAGCTTGATGCAAGAATTCTGCGTGATTTTTCCGAAAACACCAACAAGAATTTCATCAATGCGCTCAATTCCTTGCTTCCCAAAAAGCTTGTTCCGGTAATAGTGAAGCTAAGCAAAATTCCTTTAACAACAAAAGTTAATCAGATAACCAAGGAACAGCGTGCTGCACTTGTTGAGCTTCTCAAGGGAATGTGTGTGACCGTTACGGGATTCCGTCCCGTAGCCGAAGCCATTATCACTTCGGGCGGTGTTGATGTTTCACAGATAAGTCCCAAAACTATGGAATCAAAGCTTATCGGCGGATTGTATTTTGCGGGCGAGGTTATCGATGTTGATGCCTATACGGGCGGTTTCAATCTTCAGATTGCATTCTCAACGGGCAGACTCGCAGGATTGAGTGTTGCCGAAGAAATAAAAAAAGAACGTGGTGTTTATTATGAATAATAATGTTATTAACGTTGCTATTGACGGCCCTGCAGGCGCAGGCAAAAGCACTATTTCAAGGGCAGCCGCAAAGTCGGTTGGATTCATTTATGTTGATACCGGCGCGCTTTACAGAACAGTCGGCGTTAATGCAATCAGAAAGGGAATTGACACAAGAGATAAGGCTGCTGTTGCGGCTACTCTTGCCGATATCAGCGTTGACCTTGTTTTTGAAAACGGCGAGCAGAAGGTTCTTCTCAACGGTGAAAATGTTTCGGAAGAAATCAGAACTCCACACGCATCAATGGCGGCTTCTGACGTTTCGGCTGTTCCTGAGGTCAGAGCGTTCCTTTTTGATTTGCAGAGAGATATCGCAAAGAGAAACAACTGTATTATGGACGGCAGAGATATCGGTACGGTTGTTCTGCCCGATGCCAAGGTGAAAATCTTTCTCACCGCATCTCCCGAATCCAGAGCGATGAGAAGATATAAAGAGCTTATCGAAAAAGGAACTGAAGTTGAATATAAAGATGTACTTGAAGATCTGATTGAAAGGGATTATAACGATTCCCACAGAGAAATTGCACCTCTTAAGCCTGCTGAAGACGGCGTTATTGTTGACACAACAAATCTTAATCTCGAAGAATCAATAAATGAAATTATAAGAATTATCAAGGAGGCTATATAAAATATGAAAGGCTTTGATTATTCAAAGGTAACCGAGGGCGGTCTTTACGATACTATGCGCCCTGTTGGAAAAATCATTGAAAAAATGCTCTATAAAGTTGAATATGTCGGAACAGAAAACATTCCCGAAAACGGCGGATTCATTCTTGCATCAAACCACGTAAATGCACTTGACCCTGTTTTTATAGCTCTTGGTATGGAAAAAAGACAGCTTCATTTTATGGGTAAAAAAGAGCTTTTTCAGAATCCCGTTATAAAGTTTTTCCTTTCAAAGCTTAACGGATTTCCCATCGTCAGAGGCGGCGCGGATTCCGAAGCGCTCAACTATGCTATCAGAATTGTCAAGGAAGGCTATGTGCTCGGCATATTCCCTGAAGGAACACGTTCAAAGGACTATAAACCCGCAAGAGCAAAGTCGGGTGTAGCGGTTATTGCCAAGGAAGCAAAAGCGGATATTCTTCCCGTTGCAATATATACTTCGGATGATATGAAAAAGCACACAAAGCTTACAATCCGTTTCGGTGAGGTTATTCCTTATGAAAGCCTCGGAATCAGTGATGACAGCTCAAGAGAAGAAATCAGAGGCTGTGCTCAATATGTTATGGGCGAAATTACCAAGCTCTGGGAGATGGGACATTGCGAATAACACTTGCAAAAACAGCGGGTTTCTGTTTTGGTGTTGACAGAGCAGTGAATATGGCATATGAGGTTGCACAGAATGCTTTTGCTGCTACTGCAACACTCGGTCAGCTTATTCATAACACAAGGGTTACATCGGAGCTTGAAGCAATGGGTGTGCGTACGATTGAAACGCCCGATATGGCGAAGAACGGCGAGACCGTTATTATAAGAGCTCACGGTGTTGCAAAGTCCGTTTATGATGAGCTTGGCAAAATCGGTGCCGTAATATGCGATGCAACCTGCCCGTTTGTGAAGAAGATTCATAATATTGTTGCAGAAAATTCTGCGAAAGATATTCCCGTTATGATAGCCGGTGACCCCAATCACCCCGAGGTTATGGGAATAATGGGACACTGCAATGGCGAGGTTTTTGTTTTTAACAGCTTGGAAGAGCTTGATGAAATTTTGTATGATAACAATGAATTATGTCAAAAAAGAATAATAATTGTTTCTCAGACAACATTTTCACAAAATGTATGGAAAATTTGTAAAGAAAAAATAAAAATAGACTGTACAAATGCGAAAATTTTTGATACAATATGCTTTGCGACCCGTAAAAGGCAGGATGAGGCTCAGGAGCTTTCAAAAAAAAGCGATCTGATGATTATCATCGGTGCCCGACACAGTTCAAATACGGTTAAGCTTAAAACCGTGTGTGAGAAAAACTGTGAAACATACTTGGTGGAAAGAGCTGACGAGCTCAGGACCATAAATTTTTCCAATTACGCCGAAATCGGCGTCACGGCAGGGGCGTCCACCCCTTCCGCATTAATTAAGGAGGTACTTTTAGAAATGTCCGAAATCGTAAAGGAAACCACAAATATGCAGGTAGAGGAGGTGCCTTCTGAAGCAGCGATCACAGATGAGATGAATTTCTCCGAAGCACTTGAAGCTTCCCTTAGCGCTATGAGCACAGATCAGAAAGTTAAGGGCGTTGTTATGGGTATTACACCCACAGAGATTCAGGTTGATATCGGCAGAAAGCATGCAGGCTTTGTCCCCATGGACGAGTACAGCGCTGATCCTACTGCAAATGCAGCAAAGGAGCTTAAAATCGGCGATGAAATCGACCTTATCATAATGAAGACAAACGATGCTGAAGGAACTGTAATGCTCTCAAAGAAACGCTTCGATGCTCAGAAGTCATGGGTTGACATCGTAGATGCAGCCGAAGACGGCAGAATCCTCGAAGGTACAGTTGCTGAAGTTATCAAGGGCGGTATCCGTGTTGTTACAAACGGCGCACGCGTATTTATCCCCGCATCACTTGCAACAGAGCGTCGTGACGAGGCTCTTGAAGATCTTCTCAAGAAGACAGTTCAGTTCCGCGTTATCGAAGTTGATAAGAACCGCAGAAGAGCAGTTGGCTCAATCCGTGCTATCCTCAAGGAGCAGAAGAAGGCAGCTTCCGAAGCTTTCTGGGCACAGGCAGCTGAAGGTCAGAAGTACAGCGGTGTTGTTAAGTCAATGACAAACTACGGCGCATTCGTAGACATCGGCGGTGTTGACGGTATGGTTCACATTTCCGAAATGTCATGGAAGCGCATCAAGAATCCTTCAGAAGTTTTCGAAATCGGTCAGGAAGTTGATGTTTACATCAAGTCACTCGATGCAGAAAACAAGAAGATTTCACTCGGCTACAGAAAAGACGAGGACAATCCCTGGGAAATTCTCAGAAAGAACTATCCCAAAGGAACTGTTGTTGAAGCAGAAATCGTTGGTATGACAACATTCGGTGCTTTTGCAAGAGTTATTCCCGGTATTGATGGTCTTATCCACATTTCACAGATTGCTGACCGTCACATCAGCAAGCCTCAGGATGTTCTTAAGGCAGGCGAAACAGTAACTGCAAAGATTACTGCTATTGATTACGACAAGAAGCGCGTAAGCCTTTCAATCAGAGCTCTTATCGAGCCCGCTGAGGAAGCTGTTGAAGAAGCTGCAGAGGAAGTTGCAGCAGAAGAAGCTGCGGCAGAAGATGCAGCAGAATAATTAAGATTTTTGCCGCCCGCAGAATTTCTGTGGGCGGTTTTTCTAAATCGGCATTTTGGAGTGATATCATATCAAAAAGGAAAAATTCCTGGGTCCGTTTTATTGCATACTTGCCGCCGTTGTGTGGGGCCTTTCTTTTGTTGCCCAGAGCGAAGGCGCAAGCATCGGCACATTTACTTTTAACGGAATAAGAACTCTTATCGGAGGAATAGTTCTCGTTCCTCTTGTAGTATTCGGAAGAATAAAAGAAAATAAAAATCTTACACCGTCGGAAAAGAAAAAGTTTCCGATTAAGGATGTAATGATTGGCGGAATCTGCTGCGGCCTTGCTCTTTTTGCGGGTGGTAACCTTCAGCAGCACGCTTTCTATCTTGACCTCGGTCCCGGAAAGGTCGGATTCATAACCGCGCTTTATATGGTGCTTGTTCCCGTAGCGGGAATTTTTATGAGAAGAAAATTAAAGTTTAACATATGGCTCGGAGTGGCATTCGGCGTTGTCGGATTGTATCTTCTGAGCGTGCCCGAAGGTAAATTTACAATAGGAAAAGGCGAGATAATTGCTATTTGCGGTGCATTTGCTTTTGCAGCACATATACTTGTTATAGATTATTTCTGCCGAAAGGTTGATAATATTGCGCTTTCTTGCGCTCAGTTTTTTGTTGCGGGAACACTTTCGATTATCTGTATGTTCATTTTTGAAGAACCCAACATCAATGACATTATGAATGCTGCTGTCCCCATCCTTTATGCAGGTATTATGAGCTGCGGCGTTGCCTTCACGGTGCAGATTTTCGGTCAGAAATATTCAGACCCGACCGTTGCGTCGATACTTCTTTGCCTTGAATCTGTTTTTGCCGTTATTTTTGGTCTTGTTTTTCTTAATGATAAGCTCAATGTACGCGAAACAATCGGCTGTGTTATTATGTTCACAGCAATTTTATTTACACAGATACCCTCGGAAAAATTCGCATTGAAAAGAAAAGGGAAGTGAGTAAATGCTTAACAGAATCATTGCTTTGATAATGTCATATGTCATTTCGGTTACAGGTTTTATGTATAGTTCAGTCAACGGACTTATTGACTCGGTCAGTGAACTTGTTTTCGGTCTTCCTTACTCGGCGGAGGCGATTAAAGCTGACTTTTTCGGAAGCATAACGAAAAATGATATTGAAACAATTGATTTCGAAAACGGCTATGTCAACAATAAAATAGCTGTTTTTATCAATCCTGAAACCTCGTTCAGAGATAAGCTTAAATTTTTCAATTCTTCAGGCGGAAAGCTTGTTGGCTGGAGTACACCTGCTGATTTGTATGTTATCGAATACGGAAGAATGACGTATGATGCAATTTCGATCAGGTGTGATAAGTTTATGCTTAACGATGCTGTTGAGCTTGCAATTCCCGTTACAGCATTTAGATATACTCCCGACAGAACTCCTGAGGATGATTTTGATTATAGTGATATCATCGGGGAATGGGATGAACTTAAGCCTGACGGACGTAATTGGTGGCTTGAAGCGATTGACTCAAGGCAGGCTTGGGATTATTCAGATTACTTCAGCAAAGTTAATATCGGTATTGTTGATGCGGGCTATGACCTTGATCATCCAGATTTGGAAGGTAAAATCAGCTTTCCTACCGAAAAGCTTGCAAACAGAAACCGTCAGGATTCTCACGGATGTCACGTTGCGGGAATAATCGGTGCAAAGCATAACGGAATGGGAATTGCCGGTATTTGCAACAATTCAAATCTTATCTGTGTTGATTGGACTCCCGATTCGCTTCAGTTTTGGTTTACGGATCTTGCAATATATTTCGGATTCTCAAGCGTGGTTGAAGCAGGCGCAAAGGTTGTTAATCTTTCACTCGGTTCATCTTCATCGAAAGCAGTGAACGATTCAACGTTTATAGAAAAGATAATTACCCCCGCAGCTTATTCATATACGATGAGTTCACTGCTTGCAAAGGGTTATGATTTTATTGTTGTTCAGTCTGCCGGCAATGGTGATATGAACGGAAATCCCATAGATGCGAAGAATAACGGAAGTTTTTCAACCATAAACAGCAAAAATATTTTTACAGGTTCAAATAATATTTCTGCCGAAGAAATACTTGACAGAATTGTTCTTGTTGCTTCTGCCGGCAACAAAGGCAACGGCAAATATGTTCAGAGTGAATTTACAAATGTCGGTAGTTCGGTGTCGATTGCTGCTCCGGGCGAAGATATTTACAGCTGTTCGATAGACGGCGGATATGAATATTTATCAGGTACATCAATGTCAGCTCCGGTTGTAACTGCGGTTGCATCGCTTGTCTGGTCGGTAAATCCCGGATTCTCGGGCAGCGAAGTCAAGAATATTATTTGCACGGCTACTGATTCTGTTGCGGCTGTTAATACAAATGTACCTTATATTTATGATGACCTTGAGATTATGGATTATCCAATGGTCAACGCAAAGCTTTCTGTTGAAGAGGCTTTAAGAAGAACGAATTCTTCAATGGGAACCGTAAACGGAAAAATTAATGCCGAAGCCGCTGAAATCGTTTTTGACGGAGTTTCACACACCGTTTTCTCTGACGGAACTTACTCGTTTGTTGCTCAGGCGGGTACCGGAATTGCTGAAATACTTGATGCCGACGGAAACAAAATCGGAAGCTTTACGATAACTGTTGAGGCAGGTAAAACCGTTGATGCAGGGGAGTATACTACTCCCGGTCATGATATCCCTGCAACGCCGTCAGATACGTTTTAAAAGAAAGGAACGATGAGATATGGCAGAGATAAAGAAACATTGGTATAAAGAAATGGCCGTTTATCAGGTCTGGCCGAGAAGCTTCAAGGACGGCAACGGTGACGGCATCGGCGATATCAAGGGTGTTATGGAAAAACTTGACTATATCAAGAGCATCGGCGTTGATGCAATATGGTTTTCTCCTCTTTACAAATCACCCCAGCACGACTACGGCTATGACATTGCCGATTACAAATCTATTGCGCCTGAATATGGTACGGTTGAGGAGTTCAAAGAGCTTCTTGATGCTGCACACGAAAAAGGTCTAAAGATAATTATGGACCTTGTTATAAACCATACATCGGATGAGCACGAATGGTTTAAGGAAAGTCAGAAAGGGCACGATAATCCCTATCACGATTATTATTTCTGGCGCAAGGGTAAAAAGGACGGCGGAAAGAAACCTCCCAACAACTGGCTTTCAACTTTTGCGGGTCCGGGATGGCACTATAATGAAAACCTTGATGAATGGTATCTCACTCTTTTTGCAAAAGAACAACCCGACCTTAATATGGATAACCCAAAGGTTCGAGAAGAAATCAAGGATATTATCCGATTCTGGCTTGATATGGGTGTTGATGGCTTCCGAGAGGACGTTATCACTTTCATTTCCAAGAAAGAAGGTCTTCCCAACGGATTCCCTATCCCCGTTGCCTGCGGTATGGAGCATTATAAATGCGGTCCTCACCTTGACGAATATCTCCGTGAATTCAGAAAGGTTACTGATGATTACGACTGTATGACTGTCGGTGAAGCGCCGATGATGACTCCGAAACTTGCACTCCGATTTATCAAAGAGGGGGCAGGGCAGACTCTTAATATGATGTTTAACTTCCAGCATATGGAAGCGGATTCATTTATGGTCAGCTGGGTGCCAATGCCTTTCAGCCTCAAAAAGCTCAAGAAAGCTTATAACAGATGGCAGAACAAGCTTTACGGAATTGCATGGAATGCCAATTATATCGAGAACCATGACCAGCCCAGAATCATCAGCCGTTACGGCAGCGAAAAATACCGAGTTGAAAGCGGTAAGATGCTTGCAACAATGTATATCTGCCAGAGCGGTACGCCGTTTATTTATCAGGGTCAGGAAATCGGTATGCTCAACATAAAGATGGACAGTGTTGACGATTATACCGACACTCAGGTGAAGAGTACATATCAGCTTTTCAAAAAGCTTGGATTCAGCGATAAGATGTTCCTTAAGGTTGCAAACCGTGCATCGCGTGATAACTCAAGAACTCCCGTTCAATGGACTGCAGGTAAGAATGCAGGCTTTACAACAGCAGACGAGGCATGGTTCAAGGTTAATCCCAATTACACCAAAATCAATGTTGAAGCAGCTGAAAAGGATGAGAACTCGATTCTCAATTATTACCGCAAGCTTCTTAAATTCCGTAAGGAAAACGAAGTTTGTATTTACGGTGATTTCAAGCTTCACTATAAGAACAGCAGAAAGCTCTTTGTTTATGAACGTAACTATGAGGGCAAGCGAATGCTTGTTATTAATTCGTTCACTGAAGAACCTGTTAATTTCTCAGCTCCTGCAGGATTTAATCTCAGCAAGGGTAAGCTTGTTCTTTCAAATTATGATGTTGTTGATAATACACTCAACACGTTTATGACAAAACCTTTTGAAACAAGAGTTTATTTGTTTGACTGATAACTTATAAATAATAAAACCTCCGAAACAACTTGTTTCGGAGGTTTTGCTATGTTTATTTGTTTATGCGCCGTAAGCTGATGAATATGCGTTGCTCTTTTTAATCTTAGCGCAGAAATCGTCAGCAGCGTGAGCGGTCCAGGTATCGTTTGTTACAATCTTGTATTCACCTTCGTCTGAAAGAAGAGTTTCCTGATATTCTTTGAAAGATTCTGAACCCTTAGTCTGCTTGATTGTGTTTTTCCAATCAAGGTCATCTGTGTTGTCTTTTACAAAATACATAATGTGATATCCGTATTCTGTTTCAATGATGCCGCTGTCGCCCGCTTTTCTTGCATTGTCGAAGCTCCATTCTTCGAAAGCTTCAACATAGTTATCGCTGATTCTGATGCCTTCATAAAGGCCGCCGGTTGCTGCTGAACCTTCGTCTTCTGTGTTATCAGTAACCATCTTTTCGAAGGAAGCTTCTGTCTTGTCGCCTGCAAGCCAAGCATCGTAGAGAGCCTTTGCTTCGTTATAAGCAGCTGTCTTTTCTTTTTCGGTTACGTTCTTTTCGTCTTTTGCATCAAACTTAACAAGGCAGTGGCGAACGTCAACGCTGTTCATTGCATAAATGGGTCTGAGGGTAACGATAACATATACAGCCTTTTCACCGGTGATCATTGTTTTGTCGCCGGCTTTGCGTGCTGTGTCAAATGCCCACTTTGCACCGTCTTCTGAGATTGCAGTAACAACTGATTCGTACTGAGCATTCTTTGAAAGAGTAGTGTAATCTGTATCTGAGGGCTTTTCAGCATCCTTGTTTTTGAATTCCTTAACAGCTGCGATAAGTGATGCTTCGTCAGTCACCTTGTCGAAAACAGCTTTTGCATCTGCTGTAACCTTATCGTTTTCAGCCTTCTGTCTTTCCTTGAGCTGAGCCTCTGTTTCACCGTCTTTTGCAGTGAGAGTTGTGAAAGCAAATGAATAGTAACGGATATCTGTATAATCGTAATCTTTTCTGTTTGCTTCGTATTCAGCCTTGATTACATCTTCTGTAATACCGTCAACAAGTTCGCTCTGCTTGTCGCTGTAATAATTTTCAGCAAGATATTCCTTAGTTATCTGCTCGGTGAAAGCTTTCTCGTTGAAGCCGGGGCCGAATGTCTGTCTGAGGAATGCGTTAAGCGAATAATTGTTGCTTGCTGCCTGAGTTCTGTAGTTTTCGATGAGCTCATCGATTTCAGTCTGAGTTTCGTCGCTGAGCTTGTAGTTGTTCTTGATAGCTTCGTTGTAGTAAGCTGTTACGAACTGAGCATAGTCAACAGCGTTCTTCTTGATGACTTCATTCCATGTTGTCTTGTTGCCGTCTGCATCGGTTGTTGTCTGCTCATCGGGAGCGAGAGAAGTGTCAAAGCCGATATCATAGCCGTAAGACTGTGAATAGTAGTTAGCCTGTGAAACCATCTGGTTGTACTGAGTTGAATAATAATAGTTAAACTGAGCTGCCGAAATTTTTTCGTCGCCGATTGTTACTGCTGTTGCAAACTTTTCAACAACGCCGAGAGAGTCAATTGTTTTCCAACCGATTGCACCTACGATTGCAACTGCAAGAACAATTGCCACTACCTTTTTTGCCATCTTAACGGCTGTGTTTCTTTTTTCAATGCTCTTGGCATTCTTTTTTGCCGCCTTGGCAATTCTTGCTTTTCGCTCCTCGCGATATACTTCAGCCTTGCTTTTTGAGCTTTCATTTTTTGCCATTACTGTTCATTCCTTTTCTGTTATGTTTTAATGCTGAGCGAACAAAATTAGCATAATGCATATATATTATACTATTTTAAAAGATTTTACAAGCTTTTTTGTAAAAATTTATTTTATATTTACATTTTAGTGCCCAACGTAAGGTTCCCGCTAAGAAATTCATCACGGAACCAAACGTCTTTGACCTCGAAGCTTTTGTCGTTCAAATATTCAAGACAACCTGCATTGCTTTCAAAAGTAAACTTAAGTCTGTAAGAATATAAAAACTGTTTTTTGTAGCCGAGGTTTTTGTTGAGAGCGTTTGTGCCGTATTTTCCGTCGCCGAGAAGAGGGTGGCCGATGCTTGCGAAGTGCGCTCTTATCTGATGTGTTCTTCCGGTCAAAAGCTCAACTTCAACAAGGCTCAAACCGTCTTTTTCATCGATCACTTCATATTTGGTGCGGATTTCTTTTGTTCCGGGCTTTTCGGATTTGTAAACATCAACTCTGTTTTTCTTTTCGTCTTTTGTAAGCCAGCCGATAAGAGTTCCGCTTTTCCTTTTCAGGATACCGTGCACAACGCAAAGATAATATTTTTCCATTTCTCTGTCTTTGAGCTTTTGATTGAGAATTCTCAATGACTCGGCATTCTTTGCGGCTATGACAATTCCGCCCGTGTTACGGTCAATTCTGTTAACCAGTGCAGGTGCGAATGAGTTTTCATCCTTCGGATTATAGTCGCCTTTTTCATAAAGATAACGTTTCACTCTTGTGATAAGAGTGTCGTTATATTCAGTTTCGTCCGGATGCGAAAGAAGACCGACCTTTTTGTTGAGAAGAATAATATTTTCATCTTCATATACGATATCAATGCTTTTCGATGCCGAAAGAAAATCATATCTTTCATCCGACGGTGCAAAAAACTCATCGTTGATATACATATCAATGATATCGTTTTCGCAAAGCTTGGTTGAAATATCGCTGCGCTTAGAGTTGACCTTTATTCTTTTGGTTCTTATGTATTTGTACATAAGTGATTTTGGTAGAGCAGGTACGGCTTTTGAAATGAATTTATCAAGCCTTTGCCCGGCATCGTTTTTTGAAATAGTGAATGTTTTCAATTTTTACCTCTTGGTGCTGTTATTCAAAGATTTTTAAAAAAGACTTTTCAAATCGGTGAAATTGGTATATAATCTGTAAAGATTATCTTTAAGGACGGTGTGTCTGTGGCAGACAAAAACCCAAAAGCATATAATCCTCATCAGAAACATAGAGCAAGAATCCGCGAAACCTTCAGAAAAGCCGGTGTGGACGGTATGCCGGATCATAACCTTCTGGAGCTTTTACTGTTTTACTCGATTCCCCGAAAAAACACGAACGATCTTGCACACACATTAATCGATACATTCGGATCTATCAACGGTGTTTTTGATGCGCCGTATGAAAGGTTGCTTGAGGTTGATGGAGTAGGCGAAAGCTCTGCTCTTCTTCTCTCGCTTGTGCCCGGGATTTGCAGGCGCTATATTGAGGGGATGACCGACAAAAAGAAGGCCAATCTCAGTACATCCGAATCTGTCAGTGATTATGTTGTTAAGAAATACTACGGCTGCAAAACAGAAGTTTTTTATATGCTCTGTCTTGATGCCGTAGGTAATCTTATAAATTGCTGTAAGCTCAGCGAGGGTAATTCGGGGACGGTTGTTGTTGATAAACGTATAATGCTTGAAACCGCCTTGAGAAACGGAGCGGACAAGGTTATTTTTGCTCATAACCATCCGAACGGTGTTGCTGCCCCTTCAAGGGATGACCTTGAATTGACTTATGATTTCTCATCGGTACTCTCAACAGTCGGAATAAGACTTGCCGACCATTTCATAGTTGCAGGCAGCGAGTGCCTTTCGCTTGCTTCGGTCGAGAAATTTAAAAACTTGTTTATTTAGAACACGATTTTCACTGTGTGTTTACCCGGTGCTGCTGTGATTTTAAGCATAGCGGCGCCGTTTTCGTTTTTTGGTTCAACGGTATATTCACCGTCGCATTCAATGCTTTTGTATGCCTTGTGAACAAAGACTTCCGTAGGAACAGTATATTCTTTATCCTGATTATATGTAAGAGTGAAAATACCGTTTTCTCTGTCGTAAGAGTATTTTTCAATTGAACCGCAGACAGCAACTGGTGCTGTTCGGATAAGGCAGGACATAATGGGATTTTCAAGAAGTCCATCGTAATATGCCCAATAAGTCTGACCCCAGTGATAACCGTCAAATTTATCAAGGAGATATTCAATGTGATAAAGCCAGTCTGTACCTTCTGACTGACCGCCCCATTCACCGACAAGCAGAGGAACGTTGAGTCTTTCCTGAGAACGTCTGTGTTCGTCAAAAATGGAGCCAACTCGGTTATTGCTTGCGTATTTATATGCAGGTGTATCGACCATAAGGTCATAAGCGTGGGGAGCAAAACATACCTTTTCTTCACGCTTTCCGTCATAGTTTACAACAGGTGTTGAATAGGGGATTCCAAGGTTGGAGTAATAGCTGTTTTCCATCATAATGATGCCGTTATCGGTAACTTCACGGATAGCCTTGGCAGTCTTGTTGAGGAATTTTGAATAAACACCGGTATCAAACTTATGAATGAGCTTATCGCCTGCAGTTGTGACTTTTCTGAAAAGTGAGGGATCATCAAACGGATCAAGGCACCTAATAACATTTCCGCTGAAAAGATTTTTAAGCATCTGAAGCTTCTTGCATCTTTTATCAGTGATAACCGTCTTTGCAACGCTGAAAATAAGATTTCTGAATACTTTTCCACCGTCACTGCCGGGGAAGGGTTCGTTAAGAAGGTCGAAACCGAAGAGGGCTGGGTGGTCCTTGAAACGCTCTGCAACGTGCTTCCACATATTGCAGAAATAAGTCTGAAGAGGCACTCCATTATACTCTTTATCTGCCCAGAAATTGTCGAAGCAATTATGAACGGCTTTTCCCCAAAAATAGCCTTCTGCCCAAACAAGCTTTGTCTTTTTGAATTTTGCTCCATCGGTGAGGCAAGCCCATTCGGGCGCACCGTCACCTGCAGTTTCATAAAAACCGGCATAGAGATCCTGATGCATATCAAGATAAAAATAAATGCCGTATTTTGCGCACAGATCCGCAACCTTTTCAATTCTGTCAAGATAGTCCTCGTCATACTGACCGGGCTGAGGCTCAATTGCATCCCATGTCATACCGAGGCGGATGATATTGAAACCGTTTTGACTTAATGTTGAAATAAGCTTTTCATTAAACGGAACATCATAAGTTCTTCTTTCGTTTTCAGATTTGTTGTAACCCTTGTCGCAGAAGTTCATTCCGTTGAATATTCTTTCTCTGCCTTCGGAATCAATGAACCTTGTTCCAAATGTTGAAATTTTCAGCATTATAACTCTTTCCTTTCAGATTATTCCATTGTGATTATATCATTCCAAGGAAGTTTATGCAATAGAGAGTTTATTCAATTTTACAAAAATGACTTACAAAAGTATTGCGCAATCAAATTAATTATGGTATATTTTATTTGTAAAATTATTTAAAGAATTGAGGTAATTATTTTGGCAGCATCAACACTTTTCAAAATGTATTGCAGAACCTATCAGGGAATTTTCAGAGTTGCGGTTAATTTCCTTAACTGGAAAGAACCTGAACTTGTAAAGGGTGCAGGCAGCGTCAAAAAGCTTCCAGAAGTTGTTAAGGCAAACGGACATAACAGCGTTCTTGTTGTAACTGATAAAGGTCTTATGGGACTGCATCTTCTTGACGGTCTTTTTGAGGGTCTTGAGAAGGCAAGTGTCAAGTATACCGTTTATGACGGAACTCAGCCCAACCCCACAATCAATAACATTGAAGATGCAAGACAGCTTTATGTTGATAACAAATGCTCAGCGGTTATTGCATTCGGCGGCGGCTCGCCTATGGACTGTGCAAAGGTTTGTGCTGCAAGAATTGCGCGTCCCAAAACAAGTGTACAAAAGATGAGAGGAACCCTCAAAATTCTCAAAAAGCTTCCCACAATCTATGCAGTGCCCACAACAGCAGGTACAGGCTCCGAAACAACAATCGCAGCCGTTGTTTCAGACCCCACCACGCATGAAAAATACGCTCTTCAGGACCCTGTTCTCCGCCCCAAGTATGCGGTGCTTGACCCTGAACTGACAGTCGGTCTGCCTCCTCATATCACATCAACAACCGGTATGGATGCTCTTACACACGCTGTTGAAGCATATATCGGTCACAGCAATACCAAAGAGACCGCAGCTGCAGCTGAAAAGGCAACAAAGATGATTTTTGAAAATATTCTCAAGGTTTACGAAAACGGTAAGGATCTTGAAGCAAGAGAAAATATGCTTGAAGCTTCATATCTTGCAGGTATCGCTTTTACAAGAGCTTATGTCGGATATGTTCATGCAATCGCTCATAATTTTGGCGGCATGTACGGAACGCCTCACGGTCTTGCAAATGCAGTTATTCTTCCCTACGTTCTTGAAGCATTCGGCGAAACCGCATATAAGCCTCTTGCAAAGCTTGCTGATGTTGCAGGTCTTGAAACTGCAGGTATGAATGAAGCGCAGAAGGCTAACTATTTTATTGCAAAGGTTAAAGAGCTTAACAAACTCCTCAACATCCCCGAGCATCTTGATGTGCTTCAGGAAAAGGATGTTGCAACTATTGCTCAGAGAGCAAATAAAGAAGGCAATCCTCTTTATCCCGTACCCAAGATTATGGATATCGAAGAGCTTTCGGCTATCATCAGAAAAGTCGGAAATCTTAACTAATAAAAATCAACTTAACATTTCATTAACGTCTTTCGTTTGAATTTATTTTTTGAAGGGGTGAATGTGATGAAGATTAAACGCATTATTAGTTTCCTTTTGACTGCAGTTATTCTTATCGGAATGTGTTCAACTGTATCATTTGCAGCTCAGGACAGCTGGAAACCCAAAAACGAAGAACCGTTCATATTTGTTCACGGTCTTAACGGTTGGGGCGGTGCGGAAGGTATCAACGGCGTTGTTCCTTATTGGGGTGCAACAACGGGCGACCTTATGAGCTATCTTCAGAATGAGGGCTACGAATGTTATTCGGCGTCTGTTGGTCCCCTCAGTAGCGCATGGGACAGAGCTTGTGAGCTTTATGCACAGCTTATCGGCTCAACTGTTGACTACGGCGTTGCACATTCGGCGGAAAATAACCACGAAAGATTCGGCAGAACGTATTATCACGCTCTTGTTCCCGACTGGGGAGATCTTGATGATGCAGGTAAAATAAAGCAGATTCACCTTATCGGCCACAGCTTCGGTGGTACAACAGTGAGGCTTCTCATTCAGCTTCTTACTTATGGTTCACCCGAAGAAATGGCGGCAACAGACGAAAAAGATATTTCGGGTCTTTTCACCGGAGGAAAAGGGGATTGGGTAAAGAGTGTTACCACTATTTGCACTCCCCATAACAGCGCCTCTGTGTATTATCCTCTCAAAGCGTTAGGTCTTTATGAAGTTGTTCAGAATTTCAGCTTTCTTTATGCAGGAATAATGGGTAGGTCGTTCTTTAACGGACGTCTTGTTGATTTTCATCTCGAGCAATTCGGTCTTACCAATGTTCTGAATGGCCAGAAGGCTGACGGTTTAATTGAATCTATGGTAAGAGTTCAGCAAAATCTCAGTGATACCTGCATTTATGACCTTACCCCTGAAGGCACTGTAAACCTTAATAACGAGCTTGAGATTAATGATGATATCTATTATTTCTCATATGCATTTTCAACAACAAACGAATTCCTCGGAGTTCAGGTTCCTGATATTAAAACGAATCCTGTTATTGTACTTACAGCGCTTGCGATGGGTGTTATGAAGATGGAAGATCCTACAACAGGTGTTGTTTATGACGGTGAATGGCTTGCAAATGATGCGCTTGTCAATACAGAAAGTGCAAAGTATCCGCTCGATGAGCCACACAAGGATTATGATGCAGACAATGTTGAAAAAGGCATCTGGAATGTAATGCCCGTTCAGAAGGGTGATCACGGCACGGCAATCGGTTTGTTTGCAGATGCAGAGAAAACTCAGAGCTTTTATCTTGAGCTTTGCGAAATGCTTGATAAATTACCCGACTGATAATGAAATATATTTTACGGCAGACAAACAGTCTGCCGTATTTTTTATAAAAACTTCAATAAACTTTTTTTGAAAAATATCCGTCAAAAACGGGAGCTTGGCTGATTTCGACAAATTATGCATCTTTTATATATGCATAATTACCAAAAAATGATTATGAGTTTAAATTTATATGTTAAGGCTGAATAGTTTTGCTTGGTCATTTATTTGTTGATTTTGTACAAAACATCTGGGATAAAA
>JAZNHM010000016.1:0-2305 GCA_045576955.1 Acutalibacteraceae bacterium
GCTAAAAATGCTCAGAACAGAACAGATTTTAAATGCTAAATTTACTCCCGTCAGTAAAGGTACATACAGCGCTGAAGAGGTTGATTCTTTTCTTAAAACAGTTGCAGATTCTTATGAATCACTTATTGGCGAAAAAAATGAACTTATAAAGAAAATCAGTATTCTTGCCGATAAAATTGAAAGCTACCGTAACGAAGAAGATGCAATCAAGCTTGCACTTCTCGATGCTCACAAAATGGCAGAAACCGTAAACAAGAACGCAGCTGAAAAAGCAGCGGCTCTTGTTTCGGATGCTGAAAACAAGTCAAAGCTTATTCTTGACGGTGCAAACAGACAGGCTTCCCAGACTATTGAGGAAGCAAGAGAAAAAGCAAAGGAAATTGTTGATAACGCAAGAACAGCAGTTTCGTCTCTTACAGAAAGAGCACAGATTGAAACCGATAACACAATTGCTGAAGCAAAAAAGAAAGCGGCAGAAATTGTTGCAGATGCTGAAGAAAAAGGCAAGGCGATTATCGGTAACAGCAAGCAGTCATATGAATTCTATTCGTCAGAGCTTGAGAAGCTTCAGGCAAAAACCGCTGAATTCAAGGCGGAAGTTGAAGAAATCTGTAAGGGTCAGCTTAATCTTCTCGTCAATATTCCCGGTGCTTTTGCTGCTGCAGAACCCGAAGCAACAGCTCCCGTTGAAGAGGTTACAGAAGAATTAATAATTCCTGAGGAACCTGTTGTTGAAGAACCTGTTGAATCTGCTGATGAGATGGTTGACAGTGCGTTTGATGTGATTATCGAAGAAATCAATGCAGCAGAAGAGGATGTTATTCCTGCTGAAGAAGAGGAACACGATGAATCCGCAATTGCTCTTATGGCAGAAATCAACGGCCTTGCAGATGAAGTGCTCACTTCAGTTGATGATGATTCGGATGAATCTTTTGAAGAAGAGACAGAAGAAAATGAAGATGATATTGTTGAAGAAAACGCAGAGGAAGTTATCGAAATTTCTGATGATGACGATGACCTTTTCAGCTTGATCGATGATATGGATTTCACTGATATTCCCGAACCTGATTCAATCCCCGCAAGCCTTGATGACATTGTTCCTTTTGACCCTGTTTTTTCCTTGACCGATGAAGAAGAGGTTGAAGAAGAGGAAGAAGAAACAGAGGTAGTTATCGAAGCTGAAGAAGATGATGATGACGATGATGAATTTACAGGTTTTCAGATTGATATCGATTCGATAGCAGACGATAATGACAGCGATGATGAGGATATAACATCTCTGTTCGATTCCCTTTTTGATGATTGATATTTTTTGAGAGGTTTTTATGTTTCAGGCAATTTCTTTGGCGATTATTGCGGTGCTGACTGTTGTTGACAGGCTGACAAAATATGCGGCTGTTTCTACTGTTAAGGTTGACGGTCCGAAAGAGTTTTTATTCGGACTTTTCAATTTTACTTATGTAGAAAACACCGGTGCCGCATTCAGTATGTTTTCGGGTAAAACCGATTCATTGTCACTGCTTACAATTCTGTTTTTGATTGCGATTTTCTATTTGCTTATGAAAAAGACTTTTGAATCAAAGTATCTGAATTTTTGTCTTGTGCTTGTTTTTGCAGGAGGGCTTGGTAATCTTATCGACAGAATTGCTTACGGTTATGTTATAGATTTCATTGAACCGCTGTTTATTGATTTTGCTGTGTTTAATTTTGCCGATTGCTGTATCACCGTTGGTGCATTTATGCTTATCGGATATGAAATTTATGAAATGATAAAAGATCGAAAGAAAAAGGCTGAAACAGATGATGGAACCGATTAATTCAATTGAATATAACGAGCCTGTTTCGGTTGTTATTGACAATGATTGCGGCGGCAACAGGCTCGATAAAATTCTTTCCGAGGTTCTGTGCGATTATTCACGGTCTTTTGTTCAGAATCTTTTTTCGGGCGGACTTGTCCGCTGTAACGGAAAAGATGTTTCAAAAAGCTTCAAGCCAAAAAGCGGGGATGTGATTGAATTTACCGTTCCCGAGCCGAAAGAAATCTCGCTTGAGCCCGAGAATATTCCGCTTGATATTGTTTATGAGGACAGTGACCTGCTCGTTGTCAACAAGCCCCGCGGAATGGTAGTTCATCCCGCACCGGGTAATTATGAGTCTACACTTGTCAATGCACTCCTTTGGCACTGCAAAGGAAATCTGTCCGGTATCAACGGAGTTATCCGTCCCGGAATAGTTCACAGAATTGATAAGGACACAAGCGGACTTCTGCTTGTTGCCAAAAATGATAATGCTCACATTTCGCTTT
>JAZNHM010000017.1:0-11792 GCA_045576955.1 Acutalibacteraceae bacterium
GGTAAGCTTTTTGACGGAATCGGCGATATCGTCGGCGACCTTGGCTTGGTAAAATAATTAAAATGTAAATAAAAATGACCGCTCATTTGTTGAGCGGTCATTTTTGTTGTTATTAATCAGTCAAGCTTTGCTTTAAGATAGTTATCGTAGAAATCCTTGACGCCTGCATAGAAATCGTCAACGGTTCCGTCATTCTTCATGATGTAGTCAGCCATCTTTTCGGATTCGCTGGTGTGGAAGATTTCTTCTTCGTGAAGGTCGTTTTCGCGGAGCTTTTCGATGCTCTTGCCGTCACGCTCTGAGCCTCTTGCGAGCATTCTCTGGTAGCGGACTTCATCGTCGCTGATAACAACGTCAACAAGAACAAACTTGTCACCGAATGCCTTCTTGAAAACCTCGATATCTGAGGGAGGACGGATGCCCGAAACAAGGAAGTTGGGGCTGTCCGATTCCTTAATTTTTTTAACGATCATTTCGGGGAAGAAAGTCTGACCGTTAGCAGTCATATATTTCTTTGATGTTGCGTGAAGATTGTCGCGTGTAAGCTCAAGACCGTCCTGAGCAGCAAGTTCTCTTACAACGTCACCGATTGAAATCATAGGGAATCCGTAAGTCTTTGCGACATATTCAAGGAAGAAGTCCTTGCCTGTGCCGTTTTTGCCGACAGCAGCTAAAACCATGGTTATTACCTCCAAAAAAATTATTACTTAAATTTTACAATATTACTGTGAATTTGTCAACGGGAAATGAAATTCAGTTTAACGGATTTTTCGTATTCGGAGGGAGACATACCTGAAACTCTGCGAAATACGGTTGTGAAATACTGCGGAGTATTGAAGCCGAGTTTTTCCGAAATTTCGGTAAAATTATATTCATTTTCTCTTATCATCTGCTTTGCAGCGTCAACCTTGAGTCGTGAAAAATGCTCCATTATACCGCAGTTCATATTATCTTTGAAAAGTCTTTTGACAACGGAAGCTGATATGTTGAATTCTTTCTGAATATCGGAGAAAGACATCCGCTTGTCAATATTGTTTTCAAGATATTCGCAGATTTTCGGAAGGAGAGTGCTGTTAGGTGTGGATTTTGAAATCACCTGACGTTTGTTGCCTCTGATGAGACGAATCAGCAACTGCTCCATATAAAGCTGAATCATTTGCTCGCAGCCGAAATCGCCGGTTTCGGATTTTTCAAGAACCCTTGTATATGATGTGCCTAAAGGGGTCGAGAATGCGTCCTCCGCTTCGCTGATGATAAGCCCCATAAGCCGTCTTTCCTCAGCTGTGCAGTTGATGACTATTCCTGCAATCGACATAAGTTCCGGGCAGTTGCAGTCAAATGAAAGAATAACAGAGTTTGCAGCTCTTGTGCCGTCACAGCGGATTTTGTGGAATTCGTTTGGCTTATGAATATACATCTGCCCTGCTGTGAGCGTCAGTTCCTGAGCGCCCGCAGTTATAACAACGCTTTTTTTATCGGCATAGACGATTTCCCAAAAGTTGTGAAATTCACCGGAATAAGCGAAATCTTTGGTATATTCAAAATAATGAATAGTGTATATACCCTCAATTGACAGAGGTTTTTTTAGTTCTGTTCTGATATATTCCACTGCCATCACCTCTTTTGATATTATAATACTTTTAATTTGGTTTTTCAACAAAAAAGAGACCAAAATTATAAATTTAGCGGCTATTATTATAAGATTCTTGCAAAAAGATGTGCTAAAATGATAAGCGTAAAGTAAAATAGGGGAGGCAGTGTTATGATTAAATTTGGAACAGGCGGCTGGAGAGCCGTCATTGGTTATGATTTCATCTGTGACAACATCCGTCTGGTTGCGGAAGGTATTCTCAGACTTGCAAAAGAACAGAATAAAACGGACAAGCCCATAATCATCGGTCACGACAGAAGATTTCTTTCAATCGGTGCGGCAAAATGGGTTGCAGAGGTGCTTGCCGAGGGCGGAATAGAGGTCTGGTTTCTCAATCGTTCCGCGCCGACTCCGCTTATTATGCACACGGTGAAGGACAAGGAGCTTTATTTTGGAATTGAAATAACTGCAAGCCACAATCCTGCAAACTATAACGGAATCAAGCTTTTTGTTGAAGAGGGAAGAGATGCTCCGCTTGAGGTTACGGAAAGACTTGAAAATATTATAGAAGAAATTGATACTCCCGTGGAATATATCGATTTTGATGCTGCTGTTGAGAAAGGAAAAATCGTTTATCTTCACAGTCCTTTCAATAAATTCCTTGATGATATAATTGACCTTCTTGATATGAAAGCTCTTCGTGACAGAGGACTCCGAGTGCTGTTTGACACAATGCACGGCTCGGGCGCATATCCTCTTCAGGTTATCCTTCACACCGCAAGATGCACGATTGACACAATCAATCTTGATAAGGATGCATATTTTGGTGGTCAGATGCCTGCGCCCACGGAGCAGACACTCAGCACGCTCAGCGATATGGTTATCAAAGGTGATTACGATTTCGGTATCGCAATGGATGGTGACGGCGACCGACTCGGCATCGTTGACAAAAACGGAAGATACATAGATGCAAACGAAACTCTCTGTATGCTCTACTATTATCTTATCAAGTATAAAGGCTGGAAGGGCGGGGTTGTAAGAAATCTTGCAACAACCCATATGCTTGATAAGATTGCCGAAAGCTTCGGCGAAAAATGCTATGAAGTGCCTGTCGGATTCAAATATATCTCTTCCAAAATTGATGAGGTTGATGCAGTCCTCGGCGGTGAATCATCGGGCGGTCTGACCGTAAGAGGTCATATTCACGGCAAGGATTCCGTTTATGCCGCATCGCTTTTCTGCGAAATGATAAGCGTTACAGGTAAATCTCCGACAGAGATTCTCAACGAGCTTGAGGCTGAATACGGCAAATATGTTATGGTTGAGGATAATCTTCACTTTGCCCCCGAATACAAAGGCGTTATCAACGGAATTATTTTTGACGAAAAGAAACTTCCCGATTTTGGAAAAACCGTTGTAAGAGTCAACTATGAGGACGGTTGCAAGGTTTATTTTGAAGATGACAGCTTTGTTATTTGCCGTTTTTCGGGCACGGAGCCGTTGCTCAGAATTTTTGCTGAAAGCGACAACGAAGAAACCGCAAAAGGATATATAACTGCATTCAGAAAATTCCTCAATATTTGATTTCGGTAAAAAATATTTATATTGTACTTTTGGATGAAGTGTGATAAAATAAAGTTGTAATAAAAATAGGAGGAATGATTCCAATGGCAAGATTTACTCTCCCCAGAGACCTCTACCACGGTAAAGGTTCTCTCGAAGTTCTTAAGACAATCAAAGGCAAGAAAGCTATCGTTTGTGTAGGCGGCGGTTCAATGAAGAAGTTCGGCTTCCTCGACAAGATTGTAGCTTATCTTGAAGAAGCAGGCCTTGAAGTTAAGCTTTTCGAAGGTATCGAACCCGATCCCTCGGTTGATACTGTTATGAAGGGTGCAGCTGTTATGGCTGAATTCGAACCCGACTGGATCGTTGCTGTCGGTGGTGGTTCACCTATCGATGCTGCAAAGGCTATGTGGATTAAATATGAATATCCCGAAATCACATTCGAAGAAATGTGCGTAGTATTTGGTATTCCCGAGCTTCGCCAAAAGGCTCGCTTTATTGCTATCCCCTCAACATCGGGTACTGCAACAGAGGTTACAGCTTTCTCAGTTATTACTGACTACGAAAAGGGTATCAAATATCCTCTTGCAGACTTTGAAATCACTCCCGATATCGCTATCGTTGATTCAGAGCTTGCAGAAACAATGCCCAAGAAACTTGTTGCTCACACAGGTATGGACGCAATGACTCACGCTGTTGAAGCTTATGTTTCAACTGCAAACTGTGACTATACAGATCCCCTTGCTCTCCACGCAATCGAAATGATTCAGGAGAACCTTGTTGATTCATATAACGGCGACAATGATTGCCGCGAAAAGATGCACAATGCACAGTGCCTTGCAGGTATGGCATTCTCAAATGCTCTTCTCGGTATCGTTCATTCAATGGCTCACAAGACCGGTGCAGCTTTTGCTGATTACGGTAACGGTGCACACATCATCCACGGTGCTGCTAATGCAATGTATCTTCCCAAGGTTATCGAGTTCAATGCAAAGGTTGAATCCGCTGCAAAGCGTTATGCAAAGATTGCAGACAGAATGAACCTCGGCGGCGAAACCGTTGAAGAGAAAGTTCAGCTTCTCATCGCATATCTCCGCGATATGAACGATAAGCTTAACATTCCTCAGTGCATCAAGAACTACGGCGCAGACAGCTATCCCTGCGAGCAGGGCTTTGTTCCCGAAGAAGTTTTCCTTGATAGACTTCCCGAAATTGCAAAGAATGCTATCGGCGATGCTTGCACAGGTTCCAACCCCCGTCAGCCCAGCCAGGAAGAGATGGAAAAGCTCTTCAAGTGCTGCTACTACGACCTCAAGGTTGATTTCTAATTTAATATAGTAAAAGCAAAAAAACGGGAAAGTGCGGTGAAAATCCGTCGCAACAGCCATTACCGTCAAAGTCGGAATGCCGTTTGAAGCTTAAACTGTTATTTACCCTTGGGCAGCGGAGGAAAGCATAGCAAAAAAGTTATCTTTGTGCCTCTCCCGAAAAGGAGAGGCACTTTTAATGTGTTTTAAGAAAGGAAATCAACTATGAAAAAATTACTCGTTGCAATTCTTGTTTTCATACTTGTGTTTACTGTTGTTATGTTCGGATGCGCGGGCAAAGAAACTCCCGAAGTTCCCGAAACCGAGATTGAAAGCATCAATGAATCCGACAACGGCTACGAAAAATCTTTTATGTTTGAGGTTATTGACAAAGACGGCAACAAAACACAGACAACAATTGAAACTAACGGCGGATATGTTGGCGAAGTTCTTCAGCAACTCGGCTATCTCGAAGGTGAAGAAGGTCCTTACGGTCTTTATATAAAAAAGGTCAAGGGCATAACCGCCGATTATGATGTTGACGGCACATATTGGGCATTCTATGTTGACGGAGAAATGTCGATGAAGGGCGCTGACCAGGTTGAAATTATTGATGGTGTAACATATTCATTCAGAGTTGAAAAAGGATAATAAAAGTGCCTTGCAAGGATAAACTTTGCAAGGCACTTTTACTTAAAGAAAAGGTTTCATTTGATCTTCAAGTTTTGCTTCGAGTGAGCTGATGCGGTTTGCAAGGTTCATAACTTCAGGTGCGGCGGCAGGGTATTGGTTCATATATTTATGGATGGATTTTATTCCCATTCCGCAACCGTCCGTGATAAGACTTGCTGCCTGCGCTGCGGTAGGCTTCATTACCATTTCAGCATTTGTTTTGATTTTTGACATGCCCTTTGCCATAAGGTTAGGCTCCTTGCCCTCGCAGTTCATCTTGTGAAGTGTGTTGTCAATATCCTTTTCAAGGTCTTTATGCTCGGTTTTGCTCTCTTTGAGAACTTGCATCATTTCCTTGTCTTCAAGATACGGAAGCACATCGTCAATTGAAGAAACCGCCATTCTGATTCCTGCGCTGCACTCTTTGAGCAACAAAATTGTGTCTTTATTTTCCATATTCATTCTCCTTGATTATTATTCAATAATAGTATTACCGCCGTAAATGCAGATTTTATTGACAAATAATTGAATTTTATTTATCATAAAAACAAGGAGTGATAAAAATGATTTTTGCAAACCACGCGCACGTTTTTCCAAAAAAACTCAGACCTGAGGCAACAGCGGAAAAGCTTATTGAATTTATGGATGAATGCGGCATCGATAAAGCTGTTGCATTTGCACCGTTTGACGACCGTTTCCACGAAGGCGGATTTGAAGGAAGTCAGAACGTCTGGCTTGCAAATGAAATAAAAGGTATGGACAGACTCGTCGGCTTCGGTACAATAGATTTTAATAATAATCTGCGCGATGAGGTTGACAGGATTGCGGATTTGGGCTTAAAGGGCATAAAAATGCATCCGCCTTATCAGGAGTTTGTTATCGACGGTCCCGAAGCTTTTCAGGTTTACGAAAGAGCGCAGGAACTCGGACTTTTTATTTCATTCCATTCGGGAATGCATTGGCACAGACTCCGCGACAACAGAGTTATTCTCTTTGATGAAGTTGCATGGAATTTCCCTGACCTTAAATTCAGTATGGAGCATATCGGCGGATATCATTTTTTCAAAGAGGCGCTTGCCGTTATGTGCAATAATTCACGCCGTGGCGGTAATGTTTTTGCAGGGTGGACGAGCGTGAGCAACCGCAAGGGCAAGGGCGACGAATGGGCATTGACTGACGATGAGCTTGAAATTGTTGTTGCTCAGACGGGCGAAGATTGCAGCATATTTGGCCTTGATTTTCCTTATTCAAAACCCGAACATATTAAATCGGATATTGCAAGAATTAAAAATCTTGATATCAGTGAAAGTGCAAAGGAAAAGATACTCGGAAAGACTCTTGAAAGAGTTTTGAAATAAAAGAATCCTCCCTTAATGGGAGGATTTATTCTTTATTCTGCTGTATTCATCGAATTTCTGTAAACCACAAATCTGCAATAAAGATATTCGGTAACAAGATTAACTGTCATTGTGCCTGCTTCAATCAGATATTCGTTAACGCCGAGGCCGGTCAGCTCGTGAGTCCACCAGGTTGAGAGTGGAGCAAATATGCAGTAGAAAAGTGCAACCTTGACCATTGCAACGGGAATATTTGCCGCTGATTTAAAGGTGAATTTTCTGTTGAATGTGAAATTCCAAAGTACCGAAAGTGCAAGTGAAATTATGTAAGCGACAGTGTTGTTCAGGTGAGCAACCTCAAAAAGAAGTGTGAACGAAACAATCTGGATTATTCCCGCAGATGCTGAGAAAAGTGCAAATTTGATTACCTGGATTATGTTTTGCTTTTTAGTCATTTTTTGATTTTCACTCATCTTGATTCTCCTTTGTTTTCATAAAAAGATTCGCAACCTTGCACGCTCTGCAATAGGCTTCAGCGAGATAGCTTTCAATCGGCATTGCGGAATATTTGTCATTCTCGTGTCGGCCGGGTTTGCTGAGTGTGTTGAGTTCAAAGGTCAAAGGACCTTCAAAATTGTATTTTGCAAGTTTTTGGGCTATTGAATTCCAGTCTGCTATTCCGTCGAACGGCAGGAGATGGAGATCATCGATATAAGTTATCTTTCCGTCATAATCTTTAATACCGAGATTATCGTTAAGATGGGTGACCAAAAGCCGTTCGCCGAACATTTCCATAAGGTTCTTGCCGCGGTTATAGCAAAGTTCGTGACCTGTATCCCAGCAGAAGCCAACGGATTTTTCGTTTTTGAAAGCTTCCATAAGTGCAAAAAGATATTCTTCGCCTTCGGTGTTTTCAAGTGCGAGTCTGATTCCGAGTTCAGCCGATCTTTTTGCAAGTCTGCCATAACGTTCGATACCGATTTCTGTGGGAACATTGTCGCTGTCAAAACCAATAAATGTGTGCGCCACAACTGTCGGAATTTCGTGTTTTGCACAGATTTCAAGGATATTGAGAAGCTCGTTTACCGCAACTTCGCCGATTTCACCCTGCATCCACATATCGTCCGATTTATTGAACGGTGCGTGGATATAGTCTATAAACATATTTTCTTCTTTTGCAAGTTTAACAAGTGGTGAGGGGTCAACGTTTCTGCCGCTCATATCGATTGCAAAGCCTTCAAACCCTGTTTTCTTGAACAGTTTTACTTGCTCTTCGGGGGAAATCCCGAACTGTCCGCTGAGAGCAAGACAAAGTTTTTGTTTATACATAATTAATCACCATTTCAATGTTAAATCAAAAAACCGTGCTTGTCAAGTTCGGATGTATATGATAATATATATACATTATATATAAAGGGTGATTTTATGGGAATTATTATGGGTATTGGCGGCGGAAGATATTGCGATAACGAGGTTCTGCCGATTTTTGAGCATCTTGTTTCGCTCGCAAAGAAAAAGAATCCGTCGGTTTTGTTTGTGCCGACTGCAGGATTTGACGATATTAACGGAGATGAGCATATTTTCAGGCTGTTTATCGGACTTGGTTGCAGTGTTTCAGCGCTTCTTTTGACCGACAAAACTCTCACTCAAGCCGAAATTGAAGAAAAAATTCTTTCTGCCGATATTGTATATGCGGGCGGCGGACATCTCAAATTTCTTATGGATACCTGGACTGAAACAGGTGCAGATAAAATATTTAAAAAAGCTTATGAAAAGGGTGTGATTCTTTCGGGTTACAGCTCAGGCTCAATGTGTTGGTTTGCGGAAGGTTATGATGATTGCGCCGAGGACCATTCATTTATGTTTGTGGACTGTCTGGGATTTCTCCCTTTCTCAAATTGTCCTCATTTTGAAGGCGGAAATTGGCCGAGCTACGCCGAAGCAATTAAAGGCAGAAAATACTCGGGAATTGCTCTTGAAAACGGTGCAGCGATGGTTTATGATAACGGAAATTTCTACACACTTCAAGGCAATGACGGTGGAGAAGTTTACTATCTTAATGCCGAAAAAGGGCACGAAAAGAGTCTTTTTGATGCAACCGAAACACATATATAATGTATATTAATATACTATATAATATATAGAACCTGTGCGTATAAAAACATATGCACAGGTTATTCATTTTTTAGTACGTTTTTACATATGATTAATCTTGGTTGAAACGGACAATAATAGCATTAAAGTAATTATATGGAAAATATTAAAAAGCAAGCTATTGTTCCTAATCAGAAAAATAATACCCGTTTTTGGGGCTGTTGTAACCGTTTGTAACTTTTTATGTTTCTCACAAAGAAATTGACTTTTTTTGACAATTCATTAACGGATATCCAAACTTTCAAAGTTGCATATATGAGAAAGAAAGATAGCTGTTTGTGAAAAGTGCACAAAAAACGTTGCGAAAAAAATTTGACAAATCAAACTTTTGTCAATATAATGTGACGCGTTGCAAAAGGAAATCGAGGTTTGACCCCCAAAACGGCATGTTTGCCGCGCCAGAAAGGCCATCCAAAAATCTACTAATGCGCAAAAATAAGGAGTGTTTTATGATTACAAATTCTGTATCCGTAAACGCAAGAACAAGCAAGACGAGCTTTAAAATTCTTACAGCCGTTATCACAGTTCTTTTCGTTTTCTCGGTGACGGTAACAACATTCGCTGCAACAAGCGGATATGATGTTATTGTTACAGACGGAGAAAAATCGGTAAGCATATCAGCCAAGACCAACAATCCCCGTGAGCTTGTCAAACAGGCAGGCTTCAGACTCGGTGCAAACGACCACCTTGACCTTTCGGAGTTTACCGTGGGCAAGGGCGGAGAAATTGTTATCGAAAGAGCCAACATCATCAGGGTAGAGGATAACGGCATCATATCCTATTTCGTCGGTTACGGCGAAACTCTCGGTGACATCTTCAGCAAGGAAGGCATCAGCCTCGGTGAAGATGATGAAATCGGTGAAGATACGTCAAAGAATGTTTTTGACGGTATGAGAGTTTTCATCAAAAGAGCGTCGGGTATAAGCATCAACTCCGACGGCAAAACGAAAAAGCTCTTTGTGACAAAGGGCACCGTTAAAGATGCAATCGAAAAGTCGGGCATTGAAATCGGTAAGGACGATATCGTTGTTCCTTCACTTGATACACCTGTTACAGGGCTGACCGATATAAAAATTTTCAGAGTTAAATACGACACAACAATTGAAATTCAGCCTGTTGAATACGATACCGAGGTTATTTACAGCGATGATATGTATATCGACGAAAAAATTGTGATAACCGAAGGTGTTGACGGCGAAAAAAGAGTTTTCTTTACTGCAAAATATGTTGACGGTGAGCTTGAAGAGAAATTCTTTGAGCGTGAAAAAGTTACAAAGAAGCCTGTTAACGAGGTTATAAAAGTCGGCACAAAAAAGAAAGCGACTCTCGCTTCTCATAAGAACAACAAGGCTCCGATTTCCGACCTTAAAGTGCCTTCTGACATCAAACTTGATAAGAACGGAATTCCCGTAGACTACGCATATTGTGTTGAAGGCAAAGCAACGGCCTATACGGGTGACCCCGAAACCGCTTCCGGCAGAAAGCCTATGCCCGGACACATTGCGGTTGACCCCAAGGAATACCCTTACGGAACAGAGCTTTATGTTGTTTCTGCAGACGGTAAATACGTTTACGGCTACTGCATTGCGGCAGATACCGGCGGCTTTGTTAAAATGGGTAACACAGATATCGACCTCTATATGGACAATGAGGATATGTGTGATGACTGGGGTAACAGAGGCGTAAAAATATATGTGCTTAACTGATTAATGGAAAGCAGTGTCATTCGGTGGCACTGCTTTTTTGTTGAAAATGATAGACTTATCGTTTTTTTGTAAATTAAACAATATCACTTTTGTACATTGACTTTTTTTCGGTTAAAGATTAAACTAATATTACTGCCTTGAATGGGAAAAACTGTTTAGGGAATCTTTTTTGTCCGTCAATTTTACCAAAAGAAAAATTTTTGAATGCCTGCCCTTTGGCCGACAAGCCGAATTATCAGATGGGGCATCAAAACTCTTGCCAAAATTGTTGACGAAGCAAAGATTTATGATATAATATACTGTATCAGTAAGAAAATTTTCATCGTGGGAGATATAGATTATGTTTGTTAAAGATGTAACCGTTCAGAATCAGGTTGGGCTTCATGCACGTCCCGCAACCTTCTTTATTCAGAAGGCAAATGAATTCAAGTCATCAATCTGGGTAGAAAAAGAAGAGCGCAGAGTCAATGCGAAGTTCCTTCTCGGTGTTCTTTCACTCGGCATCATGGGCGGAACTGATATCCGTATCATCGCCGGCGGTCCCGACGAGGAACAGGCTGTTCTTGAGCTTGTTAAGCTTGTTGAATCAGGATTTGCAGAGTAATTTTATCTAAAAAAACAAACAGACCGAATCTGTTTTCGGTCTGTTTTTGTTTTATCCGTTTTCTATTGTTATATCGCATTTTTCTTTAATTTTAAAGGCATCAAAATAACTGTTTTCAAAGGGAATCCATTTTTCTTTAAATGCTGTCAGAGCTTCTGTGCCGTTGCGCTTTTCAATGCGTGCGAGTTGCGTTTCAAAGTTCGTTTGACAGAAGATTTTCAAATCGTAAATATCAGGAAATTCGGGGTGCAGAGAATATGCACCCTCTATTATTATCGGCTTATCAACGGAGATTGAGCTTCGTGAACTATAGCTGCCCGTTGAACAGCTGAAAATGCGGTAATCAAAGCTTCTCTTTTCTTT
The DNA here is from genome assembly GCA_045576955.1 of Acutalibacteraceae bacterium. Classification (GTDB taxonomy): domain Bacteria; phylum Bacillota; class Clostridia; order Oscillospirales; family Acutalibacteraceae; genus CAG-177. Next base: position 11,298 of record JAZNHM010000017.1, read on the forward strand.
TATAGGAATAATTACTTCTTCTGCGAAACGTTCGTAATGAATATTTCCGCCTGCTTGGGAAAGTCTTTCAGGAGTTCTCATTTCAAACGGCAGAAAGAAATCGTCTGTATGAATAACCTGCATGCCGAAATGCTCCGACAAAAGCACTGCGAGGGTTGTTTTGCCCGATGCGCACATGCCGTCAATCGCAATGACAGCGTTTGGCTTTACTTTAAGTAATTCCGCAATTTGATTTATCAGATGATTCATAATTTGTACCTGCCAATTGCAAAGCCCCGACCTTCAAAGTCGGGGCTTGATTTTTTATTCAGCTGTTGAATTTTCGCCAGCCTGATCGTTAAATTCTTTAACTTCAGCAGCGATTGCCTTACGTCTTTCACGAAGCTCCATATACATTCTTTCTCTTTTTTCACCCTGAAGGTCATAGAAGAGCTGGGGAATGATGCTGAGGATGCCTGTGACAACGGGAAGAAGAGTACACATAAAGAAGAGAGC
>JAZNHM010000018.1:0-2700 GCA_045576955.1 Acutalibacteraceae bacterium
CATCTATCATATCACTAAAACCGCAGAAGAGATATATGATATAAAATGCCACGGAAAATGCAGGAAAGAACAGTAGCAAAATACTGCCGAAAAAACGACACCCCGTGAGTATATTTGCAATATACTTCGCCATCTGTTCACCTCCAAATTCTTATTTATCGCTCTAATCATACCACAGTAAAAAGAAAAATTCCACCGTGTTTTTTATTCCGTTCATATACAAAGGTACTGATTACTCTGCACATATGGAAATAAACAGACCGCTTTTATTTGCCCCGCTTCGTGCGGGGCATTTTCTTTTTGTACCGCCAACTTGGATTTATTATAAAATTTTTCTCCAACCTTTGGAACATTTTGTCTTTTTCGTGTCGTATATGGTTGGAGGGCAAAATCATTATCATAAAAGAAAGGAGAATTTATGAAGAATTCAAATGACTCTCTTATTCTCGGTATTGACCACGGATACGGGAATATCAAAACAGCAAATAAGACTTTCTCAACGGGTGTTTATGTGAGCGACACCGAGCCTGCTTTCAAAGAAAATTTGCTTACGTGGAACGGTAAATATTACACAATCGGTGAAGGTCACAAGGAGTTCGTTGCCGATAAAATTCAGGATATGGACTACTATGTTCTGACTCTGGCGGCTGTCGCTTACGAGCTTCGAGCACGGGGACTGCGTGAGGCTAAAATTCACTTGGCGGCAGGTCTTCCTCTGACTTGGCTCTCTGTTCAGAGAGAAGCTTTCCGCAGCTACCTTTTGCAGAACAAAGAGGTTGAATTCAGCTTCAACGGCATTGACTACAGGGTCGAGTTTACGGGTGCGGATATTTTTCCGCAGGGGTTTGCCGCTATTGCGGACAGAATTCACGAATTCAGCGGAACAAATATGCTCTGCGATATCGGCAACGGTACGATGAACGTTATGCTTATCAATGAGAAGAAACCCGAAAACCGAAGATGCTTCACGGAGAAATTCGGCACTCAGCAATGCGTGATTCAGGCAAAAGAAGATATGATGCGCACTCACCACGCAACGGTTGACGAATCGGTTATCACCCGTGTGCTTCGTTTCGGCAAAGCAGATATTGCGGATGAATTTCTTGAAACGATTACGAAATCCGCAAAGAACTATGTTGCCGGGATTTTTCGCAATCTTCGTGAACACGGCTACGACCCAAGAATGATGCGACTGACGGTTGTGGGCGGTGGCGGATGCCTGATTAAGAATTTTGCTGACTGCGACAAATCACGAATTACCGTTATTGATGATATCCGTGCAACCGCAAAGGGTTATGAACGGCTTGCAACGAGGCAACGAAAAAGAAGTGGCAACAAATGAATATCAAGAAAATATCCGTGCGATTTAACCTTGATAAAGAAGCTGACAGCAAAGCTTGGCACTATCTTCGCTCTGTCAAAGGTCAGTCATACACTGAAACAGTAATCAATGCTCTGTTGAATCACGACCTGGCTGACCTCATTGAAGAAAAATTTGTCGGTATGAAACTTCAGGCACCGCCCGAAGAAAAACAAATAAGCGAGATTGAACAAGAGGAAAATGATGATATCATCTTCAATTTTCTCGACAGCTTTTAGTGACGGCATTTTTGCCGTCACTTTTGTTATGCCGAAAAAACTATGACGGCACTTTTGCCGTCAACCCGAAACGGACTGTTTTGATAACCGCCCTCCTAAACGAAACAGTCCGCTTCATTTTGAGAAACGGATAAATCCGAAAAACATCTGTTTCTTCAGTCTTAGCAAGCATTGGATTTATTGTAATAAATCCGCTTGCGGGGTACACCCCGAGAAATTCAAAAAGAAAGGAATGAACATTATGCAGAAAAGAATCCACCGAGTAACCGTTTGTCTTACAGAGGAAGAACACCTCAGGCTAAATGAGATGTGTAAGGCAACCGGACTCACAATGTCAAAGCTGATAAGATTTCTGCTCAGCGGCTATTTACCTGCACAGGCTCCTCCTGCCGAGTATGCTGTGCTGATAAAAGAACTGCGTGCAGTCGGCAACAATCTTAATCAGCTTGCAAGAATCGTCCATTCGGGCGGTTATCTCAATACTGCCGAGCTTGAAAAAGCCTGCAAAAATTCCAATGCGGTTTCGGAAAAGGTTGATGAAGCCTTTGCACCAAAAAGAGCATGGCAGTAACTAAAATATTCTCCGTAAAAGGCAGGGTTGGCAAATGTATCAATTATGTAATGAATCCCGAAAAAACAGTTGAAGCTGACGGGTGGAGTTATGTTGACGGCATCAACACCGTTCCCGAAACAGCGGAGAAAAATATGATGTCCGTAAAGCTCCGCTACGGAAAAGAGGATGGGATAACGGCTTATCACGTAATTCAGTCTTTTGCACCCGGTGAGGTTACACCCGAAACGGCACACGAAATCGGAATGAAGCTTGCCGAGAGAATGTGGGGCGAGAGGTTTGAAGTTGTTGTTTCAACTCACCTTGACCACGAGCATATTCACAACCATTTTGTTTTCAACTCAGTATCGTTTGTTGACGGCAAAAAGTATAACGACGACAAAAGGAGTCTTTACAGACTGCGTGAGGTGTCCGACGAGCTGTGCAGAGAATACAAGCTGTCGGTTGTTATGAATCCGAAAAAGTCGAGAGGTGTTCCGTATAACGAGTATATGAATGAAAAGAGTATGAAGCTTACAAAGAACGCGATT
>JAZNHM010000019.1:0-2552 GCA_045576955.1 Acutalibacteraceae bacterium
GAGCGACCAAGCGACCGCAGTCGCGCGAATCGAATCCCTTGCTCTCCGCCAGAACCCCATGGAAGTAATAGCTTCTGTGGGGTTTTTCTTATGCTTTCACACACAGTAAAGTATATACGAAACCTTCTTTCGACGACCAAAAGATGACGATAGACCGAGTATAAATATCCCTATGGTCGTCAACAATATCCGTCACCGTCGTCGAACGACGATTTAATAGTGGATTTTTTGTTATAAATATGATATAATTCAGTTCAACAAATAAGAATTTTTGGAGGCGTTTATGAAATTTAAAAAATACATTTCCTTTCTTCTTTGCATTTCTGTGATGTTTTCATTTACTGTACTCCCGTCTTATGCTTCAAACGGGACGGAGGCAGGTACGCCTGCAATAATAAACACAGCAGAAGAAATTACGGGTATAGTTGTAAACTGCTTTGCAAAGTTAATTAACAAAATCAAAGGTACAGACGAAACCGACATTCCATCTGCAACTGTAAGCCCTCATTCGTGGGTTGAATATAACGGTAAACCGATTGAAACCCCGGAACAAACATTGACCACTGAGACATGGGTCACTAATGAGATTGCTTTTGAAAGCGAAAAAGCATATGCAGACCCGTTCAACAATGTTGACGTGGAACTGCATCTTTGGGGTAACGGGAGACTTTATAAAATCCCTGCTTTTTGGGACGGTGGTAATGTCTGGAAAATCCGGTTCATTTGCCCTTCCGAAGGTGATTGGTATTTCAAAACCGTCTGTACGGATGCCGAAAACGCTTCGCTTGACGGCAGAACTGGCAAGGTTATCTGCACCGAATACAGCGGTGAATACGATATTTATAAGCACGGATTCATTACAACAAATGCAGGTAAGAAGTATTTTACCTATGATGACGGGACACCCTTTTTCTACCTTGGCGATACTCATTGGAGTCTCGATGACGAAACTGTTGATATGGTTAAAACAATATGCGAAAAGCGAGTTTCACAAGGCTTTACCGTATATCAGAGTGAGCCTATCGGAGCAAAGTTTGATTTCACAAACGGCATAACCGAAGATGATATGACAGGTCTTGCCGACTATGATGAAAAATTCCGCATCATTGCCGAAAACGGTCTTGTTCACGCAAATGCTCAGTTTTTCTTTTCCTATTTTATTGAGCCTCTGATTTCAAACAACGGCGGTTTCAACGGCAATGAACCTTCTGCTTCGGCAAAAGCTTACCTTGAAAAAGTCAGCCGTTACTGGGTCGCAAGATACGGTGCATATCCTGTTATCTGGACTCTCGGGCAAGAGGTTGACAACGATTTCTATTGGAGTGAAACAAACCATCCCGAATGGGGATTGGAAAACAACCCTTACAAGCTTGTTGCGGAATATATAGCAAAACACGATGCATATGACCATCCGCTTTCTGCTCATATGGAAAACGTTGGTTCAACATCGGTTTACGGCAACGGCAAGGGAACAACAGATAAATGCAAGGTTTATTTTAAGGATGCAATGCCCTCCTGCTTCAGAGACATAAAAGCACATGATTTCTACGCTGTTCAATGGCATACTTCAAAAACGGAGCAAAGCGATTTCTGCATTGAAAAAGACTGCTGGTATAACTCGCAAGGTAAGCCTGCAATCAATTATGAAGGACAGTATTGCTATCTCTGGACAAAGAATTTTGGTTCACGAATGCAGGGCTGGACTGCTTATCTTAATGGTATGTACGGCTATGGCTGGGGCGGTCACGACACATGGAGCTATCTCAACATTTATGATGAAGAAAACGACAGTTCCGACGGTGTTGACACAATAACGAGCGAAGAAAAAATCAACGCAACGTGGCAGGATTCGCTTGAATATGAAAGCTCATATCAGGTCGGATATATGCGTAAATTATTTGAAAAAACCGAATGGTATAACCTCATTCCGAGATTTGATAACAGAGCATATTTTGTTCCTGCAAACAATGTTAAATATGCTTATGCAAGCAACGAAAGCAACACCGAAATTATTGTTTATTTCTATTCATTTACCGATGAATCCGTTGCTCAGAACGCAAATACCAAGTATTACGGCGGAATAAAAACAGGCACAATCGGAAGCCTCATTCCGAACGGAAGCTATATCTATCAATGGTTTGACCCCATAAGCGGCGAATACTCCGAAGAATATGAATTCACTTCCACTCGGTTTGGTACATATTACATCGGAGACAGACCGCAGACTACCGATATGGTTCTGTGCATAAGCACCGCCGATAAATTCTGAACGAGTAATCGTATCTGATAAATTCCAATTTGTCGAACTAAATAATAAAACATTTAAGTGCAATGGGATATGAAGTCCTGTTGCACTTTTCTATTTGTAAGGAGTGATTTAAAATGAAACAAACAAGACTTGAAGATTTATACTTCGGCAACATAAACCCTAATGAAATAAGCTTTGTGAGGAGTTCTAAATACGGTAAATGTTTTGATAATTAATTTAAATCTTATTCGTAAAAATAAAGATTTTAAAAAATTATATAATAATTTTTCTTTGCAATGATATT
>JAZNHM010000020.1:0-32201 GCA_045576955.1 Acutalibacteraceae bacterium
AACGATAACTGACTGCTCTGATGCACATATCATACCGTTATCGAATGTCTTTGAGTGGATGATTGAGTTAACTGCAAGAAGGATATCTGCACTGTCATCAATGATAGCGGGTGTATTACCTGCGCCAACGCCGAGAGCAGGCTTGCCGCTTGAATAAGCAGCCTTAACCATGCCGGGGCCGCCTGTTGCAAGGATGATATCTGCTTCCTTCATAACTGTGTTTGTCATTTCGAGTGAGGGAACATCAATCCAGTCGATGATTCCTTCGGGAGCACCTGCTTCAACAGCAGCTTCAAGAACAAGCTTTGCAGCTGCAATTGTGCAGTTCTTTGCTCTGGGATGTGGAGAGATAATAATAGCGTTTCTTGTTTTGAGAGCAAGAAGGCACTTGAAAATTGCGGTTGATGTGGGGTTTGTTGTGGGGATAACCGCAGCGATAACACCGATGGGGTCTGCAATCTTCTTGATGCCGAAAGCCTTATCCTCTTCAATTATACCACAAGTCTTTGTATCTTTATATGCATTGTAGATATATTCCGAAGCGTAATTGTTCTTGATAACCTTATCTTCAACAATACCCATGCCTGTTTCTTCAACAGCCATCTTTGCGAGGGGGATTCTTGCTTTGTTTGCAGCGGATGCAGCTGCAAGAAAAATCTTGTCAACCTGCTCCTGAGTGTAGGTTGCGAAAACCTGCTGAGCCTTTCTCACACGAGCAATTGCTTCGGTGAGTTTTTCAACGCCGTCGATGATTTCATAAGTTTTTGTAGCCATTTTTTATCCTCCTGAATATGTTTTACATAATTGGTAACTTGTTATTAAGATATGCGAGTGAGAGTGCAAGTCTTTCTTGCTTTAACAGAATGCCGTCGGGCACTTCAAGGTTACACGGTGCAAAGTTCCAGATTGCCGTTATTCCGCTTTCAATCATTCGGTTGCACACATCCTGTGCCGACCCCGCACCGACGGTTATGATTCCGATTCTGACATTATTCTGTTTGCAGAACAAATCAAATTCATTCATCGGCAGGATTTCAATTGAACGGTTATAGCGGATTGCGGTTTCGTTGCAGTCGAATGCAGCGATGATTTTCACACCGTAATCTTCAAAATCGTCAAATTCGAGAAGCGCTTTTCCGAGCTTTCCCGCACCGACGAGCACGGCGTTTGTCATATCGCCCTGACCGAGATGAGCTTCGATGCTCTTTATCAGGTCAACGGTCTTATATCCGACCTTCGGTTTTCCTGCACCGCTTACGGCACTCAGGTCTTTTCTTACCTGAACCTCGCCGAGAGAAAGCTTTTTTGCAATTACGGTTGCCGATATATAAGGCACATCGTCAAGCGGGAGTTCACGCAGTAATTGAAGATAGTGCGGAAGTCTGCCCAACGTTGCTTTGGTTATTCCTGTTTTTTCCACCGTAATGCCCCCTTTCTTTGACCATAGCTATATTAACAAATCAAAAGGAAGTTGGGAATTATTAAAATGTTTAATCGGTATTATCAATATCGATAACCCTTGTATCGATATAAAAAAATCCAAGGCTCATCATTTACAGACGAGCCTTGGAGATTTCATTATTTAAATGTTTGCGTTTTGACTCACAGAGAGCAGTAATGAACTTTTTATCAAGCTCTGACAGCTTGTAGCCATTCTTATAAATCAAAACATCTTTATATACTTTTCTATTGTCTACGCACTTCTTCTGAACAAGGTTGTATCTTTCGAGAACACTCGGCGGTGCGGGAGAGACCCACATAAACGTTTCGGGATTCTGCGAAAGCAAATCGAACTGACTCGCTCTTTCAAAAATGAAAATTCTGCGTTCAATATTATCGGGCAATTCCGATTTGACAACCTTTGCAAGCGGAAGCGACGGCACATAAGGGTCGGCATGTGCGATCTCAATATAATCCGTCAGGTCATCAAAAGTTATAGCGTCTTTTTTTGCTAGAGGATTATCCGCACTCATTATCAGGCAATAGGAAAACTCCGTAACCATTTCATAGCTGAGTGCTTTTTCTTCAAGCATCGATTTGAAATACTTGTCAAAATTTTCTGCATAACGGATAATGCCGAGCTTATAGTCGTGGTTGAGGATGTTGTTGATTGTTCTCTGCGAATTGGTTTCTTTATAGAAAATTTCACAGGCATCCTTTGAAAGCGTTTTTGAGAACTCTGCAAACGCATCCGAAATATAGCAGGCTCTCGGCACAGAAATCGAAAACTTCTGCTTTTTGATATGCCCGCCTTTATACATATTTTCAACCTGATCAATCTGCTTGAGAATATCTTTGGCATAGCTTATGAATTCTTCTCCCTCGGGAGTGAGCACCATGCCCTTTGCCGTGCGGTCAAAAATAGAAATACCCAAATCCGCTTCAAGTTCTTTGATTGAACGGCTGATATTCGGAAGAGCAACATAAAGGCTTTCGGCTGCTTTGTTGAGTGAACCGACCTTTGCAACCTCAACCGCATACTTCATGTGCAGTATATTCATTTATCTCACCTCTTTGGTAGCCACTGTATGAGTTGAATATTAATAAATATACACTTATTATACAGTACAATTAATTTTTGTTCAAGTGTTGCGGAACAAAAATTTTGTAACCAAAAGCACCAATCTATTTTTATGTAAATAACTGTCACTTCCTTGCTTTGTAACCCAAAAACGCCTTTACAATGGCCGCTCCGTTATTTGTATTCATTCTTGAGAAAAAGTATCTGCATTGCATAAATGAATGAATATAAATAATTTTCATTTAAAAAACAAAGAATCAGTAATATACTTATAATATTAAGATACAACTTGAAGTTTGAACCAAAAGATCAATAAAATAGGAAGCGTTAAACAAAGTGAAAACCGGAATCATATTCAACATACAGAAATTTTGTATACACGACGGCGACGGCATTCGTACCTGCGTGTTCCTGAAAGGTTGTCTTCTCAGATGCATCTGATGCCACAATCCCGAAAGCCTCAAAAAACGCCGAACCTTTCTTTTGACAAATCTAAATGTTCATTATGCGGCAATTGCCTTGCAGTTTGTCCCTCACGCAAAATTGAAAGCGGCATTATGAGGCTTGCAGAGGCGTATTTTGCGAGTGGCGGACAGCAATATACCGTTACGGTTGTTTCTCCCGAAGATCTTCTTGACGCAAAAGTTCATCCCGAAAATCATCATAACCTTATCGTTCGAGTAGGTGGGTACAGTGTTTATTTTTTAAATCCGGGAGAAGAACTTCAAAACAATGTCATAGAGAGAACATTTTCGGATATGTAAATGCTTGCTCAAATGTTTTCGCAGGTTTTACTTTTAAGATGCAGTGGAGCACCTGCCTCTGTTGAAATTACCTGCTTGAACCGGTCAAGAACAATTCTTTGTTGCGATTTATTCGTGGGTTGTTCAATGCTGACTTTCTTAATTAACTTGAAAGTTATGCAAGATGTCTGCAGAAAAGAAAACCTCGTAAAATTTTAAAAATCAGGTCATTTTACAATCAAGACGGCAAATGTTCTTCAAATTTGGATTTAATTATGGGAACAAAAACGGTATCCGCTAAACACGCAATAAACATAAGACCAAAAACAAGCGGATATCTTACAATCAATTCCGGACTTCGATAACCTAAGTCATCAATAAGAAAGCCCGAATATCTGAAGGGGTTTTCCCAGTCAAACATTTCGTTCCATTCAATATAGTGCCAAAGATTGTTCAGCAAAAACACCTGAACCGTACAAACGAAACTGCACAAAAAAGATAAAACTATCTTCATTGTCTCTCTTTTCGCATTCAAAGCAATGTAATGGAATATGTACAGATAACAGAAGCCTGCAAAAGCATAAATTTCTTTTTCAAGAATTGCAAAAAACATCAACTCATAATTACCCGGATTCAAATAAGACATCGCAATACCGATAAACAAAGCAACCGATATTAAAGATAAAACCACAGATAACAAAATCGGAACTTTTTTAAACTTCATAAATATCACCTCTTTCTTTCAAAAAACTTCAATATTATTTATTTTATACCAACCCAAAACGCTGTATATATCATTTGAACACTTGACCGCAAGCCAAAACCGTTGTAATATTTAAAAAGGTTGGTGATAAATTATGAACACATATTTTAATGAAATTACTTCAAAGCCCATAAACACTGTCGGCGGTAAAGTTGTTTACAAAATACCTGCCGGTGCAATGTGCGGCAACGGTGACCTAGGCGTTGTTTTTGACAACGACAAAAAGGACCTGATAATCCATATTTCAAAATGCGATTTCTGGAAATTCACTCCCGGTGCACATAAAGACGGCGGAATAAAAACCGTTGGCAATCTGAGGATTAAGAATGTTGATTTGGCAAAATACAACATAAAGCAATATTATGACAAAGGACTTCTTGAATGCAGTTTCGGGAATGTCTCAATGGAATTCTTTGTTGCTCCCGAAAACCTTATCTTTTTTGAAATCAAAGTACCCGATACAGAAGAATTACCTGCTGTTGCCGTTGAAATTCCCGACACCTGCAATTCAGCTAACTCCGAATTTGCCGACAAGGGCGTTAAATGTTATGTCCGCAAGTTTGACGGCGAAGAGGTTAACAGAGAATCCGCTGTTGCCGTCTGTTACAGAAAGATTGAATCAAGCACAGCCGACGGATTTTCAACAGCCGGTTACTGCATTTCCGTTGTCACAAATTTCGATGACATCAACTATGCAGATAAAGGCATTGATATGGTTTTGCATTGCGATTACGAGAGCAGTAAAGTAAGAACAGGGGATAAATGGAAAAACTTCTTCTCGGCATCCAAAGTAACTTTGGAAGATAAAGAAATTGAAAAGTTCTACAATTCAAGCCTTTATCATCTTGCCGGATGTATGGGCAATAAGGAATTCCCTCCCGGATTATTCGGCAATTTCATAACTGATGATTTCTTCCCCTGGGCAGGAGATTATCATATGAATTATAACTACGAAGCGCCGTATTACTGCATTTTCTCCGCCAATCATCCCGAGCTGTTTGACGGCTATATGGCTCCCGTCAACGATATGTCCGAAAATGCAAGAAAATTCGCGAATCTGTTCGGATGCAAGGGATATGCTCTCCCCGTAAGTTTCGGGCCGAAAGCGCTTGATGTTTATACGCAGAAAGACTGCAAGGAACACGGCATACTTTTCCTCGGTCAGAAAAGTCACGCTGCCTATGCCTGCGTAATTCCCATTATGCATTGGTTTTCAACATACGACAAGGAATACGCGCTTGAAAACTACTATGATTTTGTTCTTAATACCGCCGCTTTCTGGGAGGATTATCTCGTCAAGAAAAAAGGCAGGTATATAATAAAGAACGATGCAGCTCACGAAATTCCGTATTACCGCGGCGAAAAATTCAGATACATTACTCACAAAGGTCAGATTGAAACCGTAAACGCCATCAATTCTCTCGGCCTTGTAAAGCTGCTTTTCGACGGCATTTACAATATGGCAAAGGAACTCGGACTTAATTCGGAAAAATATGCCTTGTGGGAGGATATCATCGAAAACCTCAGCGATTTCCCCACATTCATAAAACATGGCAAAAAATGCTTCCGCTATTCAAAACGAGGCATACGCTGGAGAGACGACAACACAGTAGGACTTCAGCATATTTATCCCGCTTCGCAAATCGGATTCTCTTCGGGAGAAAAGCTGTTGAAGATTGCGCGCAACACCTACTTCATCAACGACAGACGTCTTGATGACAATGGCTCGAATTCATACCTTCCCGCAGGTGCAAGAATCGGCGTAAATCCCGAATTCCTTATTGAAGGAATTCATCAGAACATAAAGGAATTCGGACTTCCGAACAGACTTTTCCGCCATCACGGCGGCGGCATCGAGCATCTTACAATGGTTCCCGCAACCGTCAATGAAATGCTTATGCAAAGCTATGAAGGTGTTATCAGGCTTTTCCCTTGCTGGGATAAAAAAATGAACGCATCCTTTGAAAACCTTCGTGCTGACGGCGCCTTCCTTGTTTCAGCTGAAAACAAAGACGCAAAAATCACATCTCTGAAAATCAAGAGTCTTAAAGGCAGAGTGTGCAACGTTGAGTGCGCCGATATAAAATCGATTGTAAGAGTATCTGATAAAAAGGAAATCCCCTTCAAAAAAGACGGCAGCACCGTTTCTTTCGAAACACAAACAGACGAAGAATATATTATGATATGAAAACCCGGACCGGAATCCCGATGAATCGTCGCGATTCCGGTCCGTTTTTATCGTTTACTTCAGTTATGCCATTTTATTCATCCGTAATATCTATGATAAATAAGCATTCTTTCATTGCTTACAATAACAACAAAATCCTCTTCGTTCATATTCTCGGGACTTTTTGCATAGCCACTCGTTGTAAAAGGTCCGTATGTTTTGGGGGTTATTCGTTCTTCGGGATCAGTGATAAGTGACTCTGATATAAACATATAATCCCCGGCTTCAGGCTTTGTTGCGAAGTTTTCAAACCACATCTTTGACATATGAACTTTACCGTCAGCATCGGCAAACATATAATCACTGCCATTGTTATTAATTATTTTTACTTTTATCAAAACAATCATCCTCCTTTGTTTTATCGAGAAACTCCGTCATGTCTTTGAAAAACTCACCCGAATATCCGTGAGGTCTTCCTTTGTATTTTATATAGGTCTTGGTTGTTGTTTCGGGAATTTGATGATAAAGGTCTGTGATATCCTTTTCGGGGCAGTCCTCATCGAAATCCGAAGATGTAATCAGCACGGGCATTTTGAGCCTTGATACGTGCCATTCAGGGTCAACAAGCGAAAGTCTTTTCCTTGCTTCACTCGGTCTGAATCGGATTTCTGGCGGTGGCGGAAACTCATAAATCACATCGTTGAGTCTGCGAGTTGAATATCCGATAAGGAAGGGCAGATCTGCGCAGGCGGCAAGGCATCTGTCTTTTCCGTAAAAGCTTGCAAGAATCAGCGCCATTGCACCGCCCTGCGATGTACCTGAAAAAATGAGTTTCTCCGTATCTGCAAGCTTTTCATCTTCAATAAACTTAATAACCGTTATTGCATCCGTAAGCCAATCGGAATAGCCTCCCTCAAACCCGCAGAGAGTGTTATACAGAACCGGCCATGTGCTTCTGCCGCAAGCCTTGTTGATATCCGATCCGTACGGAGTTGAATATCCGAGAGGTGAAATAAAAAGCATATTGTATTTATCGGATACATCGGGATAACATCTGAGCCTTGCATCATATCCGGGAAGAACTACCAGCAGGGGCATATTTCTCTCTTTGGCAGGAACAAACCAACTGAAAAACTCATCCTTCCCCTCTTTCCGGCATCTGATATATCTGCCGTTTTCAGCACATTCGATATCATCATAAATCGGAATCGGAACAGAGAATCCGTCGATAAACTCTGCCTTATATCCCTTTGTATGTAACCTGTATTCAAAACTTGCGAAACGCAATTTGATAAGCTGAGGAATTCGCTCGTCGTATCTGTGTTCAATTTTTACTTTATTTGATTCCATTGTAGTTATCTGCTTTCCTTGAATTTTTTGTTGTTTTCAATAAGTTCTTCAAGCGTTACGGGTTCATAACCGTTGATATCAACTCCGGCATTAAGAATTCGGTCATTGTTGCGAAGCACCGGCCAAAAATCAAATTCCGTTTCATTGTGCAGATGGCCGTGAATCATATATGTTCTCCTCATATGAGGCCAGGTAACAAGCGGATAATGGCAAAGTGTTACTCCGACACTACCCGCAGAAACAGTAACCATATTGTTGATGCTTTTAAAATAAGGCTTTGCATCAACCTTTGTCATCCAACTGCCATCATGATTGCCAACAATAAGATGCTTTTCTCCTTTGAGTTGTTCAAGGATACTTTCAGCATAATCACATCTGAAAAACATATCTCCTATGATGTATACAGTGTCAGTATTCTTCACTTTTTTGTTCCATTTTTTAATGAAATCCGAATTCATTTCTTCAATGCTGTCATAAGGTCGGTTCGTAAAGCGAATTACATTTTCGTGGCCGAAATGCGTGTCCGCAATATAAAAAATCATTCAGCATCACCTCTTTATCTTTTTCATTCAATTTTTTCAACCTTCATCATAAGATATCCCTTTCTGAAATAAAACCTCAGATGTATTTTTACATCATCCTTAATCTTGTGGTTTATTCGCAGATACCTTCTCCATAACGCAAGGAAAAGGGTACGGGGACTGCATATGAAATCAGGTCGGTGGCTAACAATATCATAATACTCATCCGGCTTATCTCTGTAGGGCTTAAATTCATCAAGATATTCAAACTCCTTCCATGAAGGAAATCTGAAATTCTCGTTCTCACAATGGCACAGAAGCTTGTTGAGAAGATAGTGCTCAAGCTCTGCGGGAATTCTTCTGTCAAGGAAACACTCCTTAAGGGAACACTCAAAAAACGAGTTTTCGGTTTCAACAAAAGACTTGTAATACTTTTCCTGGAATTCAATCTGCTTTGCGATTTCTTCTTTCGAAAAGTTCATACCTTCAGGAGCAGCAACCAGCTTATCTTCAATATCATTTTCTCGGTGAACAATGCCGATTATTTTCGCCGTATACTTGCTCACGGGTTCGCTGACACCAAGCAGATAAACATCCAGTTCTTCGCCGTCGCCGCCCGCAACACCGGGAATAAAGCCGTAGTTGATGGGATATGTAATGGTATATTTTTCTTTTTCGTGGACGAAGCCAATAGGTCTGTCCATAAATATTTCGACCGTTTTACCGAGATATGAACGAACGAGTTTCTTTCGTTCGAGGAACTTGCAGTCATCATTCTTTGTGCGGAATTTGCGTTCTGAAAGCTCATAAGCTTCTTTATCAAAGACAACAACAACGCTTGCGCTGTGGCTGTATTCATATAAATCACGAAAAAATATCACCGCACAGCCACCGTGCTCACGCCACAGAATATCGTCCGCAAAGCACTCATCCTCTTCGGGACCCATATGCGTTGAGCCCACATATCTGCAGACAGGTGTATCGTTAACAACGTCATCGGGAGACTTTTCAAATATTACATACGATGCACCAAGTACCGCAAGAAAATGCCCGCCCGTTTTTGACTCGCTCCAAAGCTCAACCTCAACGGGATTCTGAAGTCTTTTCTTCAACGCATTTTCCGTTTCATCAACATTCTCAATGTTAATCAGAATTTTTTTCTTAGTCACCTTCATCATCTCCTATTTTTTCAACGTCATAATATAATGCTCTGAATTTTCCGTCAATCAGACTTTCATCTTCATGAAAATGGCCGAAAAACCAGCGTTCAAACTCACACTCATACATTATCCACTCGAGATAGCCCGTAAGCTCCATATCGTGACATCGCGGATAGTACCCCAGCCTCATAATGATTTCTCTCGGTGCTGTATGAGTGATGATATAATCAAATTTTTTGTTGTTTTTGAATACCGTATCCGACGCTTCTTTGTATTCATCATCGTTCGGAATTTCAGCATCCCAATAGCTGACATCCTTCTTTCGCCAGCCACGGTCTATGGAATAAGCTCCGCCCATTGTAAAATATTTCTTTCCCTCAATGGTGAAGCATTGACCTCTCATCAAATGACAAATGTTTTTTCGGATACGGTGAACTTTTCCGCCGTTCCACATTTCAACGGGATAATTTGAAAGGGCATTGAAATTCTCGTGATTTCCGTCAGCAAAAAGGATGGTATACGGCTTTTTTTCAAGCATATCAAGTCGTTCTTTTTCTGCCTCGTTATTCAAAAATACAAATCCGAAATCACCGCAGATTATGAGATAATCTTTTTCTGTCCAACATGATTCATTGGGCAAAAAAGCATCTGAAAAGCGGTTTATATCCCCGTGAAAATCTCCTGTTACATAAACCAAGAACACCCCTCCTTTATCAATCACCGATATTTTCTTCAACAAGCTTATATGCGATTATTTCCGTCACCTTGGGTTCCGAACCGTAATCTTTATATTCATAAACAGCATAAGCCTGTTCAAGCTTTGCTCTGACAATGCCTCTGATTTTGGCAATGCCGTGTCTTCTGATGAAATCCGTAAGCGTATCACCGCAGATATAAACGTTTATGTTCTCGTATTCAAAATCTTCTCCTCTGACTTTTCCGTTGATTGCCACTGTGTCGCCGGGAATCATATTAAGTGCATTCGCAACTTTAACACCAACGCTGACAAGCGATGCGTTATCAAAATCGACATCAACTTCAATCTGCGTACCGTTATAGTAAGAGGGTCTGAGAGACATCTCCTTAAATTTTTCGTATTTTGTTTTCATGTACCGAGTCTCCTTTCCGTTATTCAAAATCAAATTTGCCATATGCAGGCTGTCGTATGTCAGACCGTCCTTAGCATCATCGGTTTTCACAAAGTGCATACGGTTTGTTTCAGACCAGGAATGGTCTATATCGTCAAAGATAACATAGCTTTCAACATCGTGGCGTACAAGCCAATCCGAAATTTCAAGATTTCTGTTGTCATCAAGATATTCCGTCTTTGAATATATTTCCATTCCGTACTTTGAAAACAGAGCATTGATACGATCACCTTCGGGATGTTCCTGCTTTTTACCTTCATTCCAATGAAGTCTCCATTGAGTGGTAAGTACGATTTTTGCATCGTTTTCTCTTACAAAATACGCAAGCATTTCAAGCTTGTTTTCATCGATAAAATCATTGTAGTAGTCCTCAACGGAATCTCTGTACTCTGCCGAGTTGAGAACCCCGTCAAAATCAAGAAATATAACCTTCATCCACATTTTTCCTCGCTATTTCCATAAGTCTGACAAGCATACCCTCTATTGTTCCAAATGCTTCATCGTCTTCAACGTTCATCAGCTTATTCCCGTGCTTTTCTTCGTTGACATATGATGCATAAATCATTATGCTGCCGTTTTCATCTCTTTCATTTGCCGTATGAACTATATATGTATTATCATCAATTTCGCTTTCAAAAGAAAACAGAACATCGTGCTTCACGTTATTTCCGTTTTCATCTTCAACATAGAAATAATCTTTAGATAAATCAAGCATCTTTGTCTTCCCCCATTTCCTGAACCTGTTTTTCTATACGTTTCTTTTCGTGCGAATTCGGAAGATAATGCACGTTGGGAGTAATATGACAGATAACCGTATAAATTGCTCGGTAAAACAACACGGCATAAGCCGAACGGAAAGCATATTCCGGAATCAAATTCCATTCAACAAAGCAGATAATCTGTGAAACCGCCGTCAGAATAAACAGAACAATGCTTGCTCCGTTTATGAGCATTCTTTCGTTTCGTTCTTTATATATTGTCACCGCAAGAAAAATATCAAGCAAAACAAAGAAAAGAGCTCCCCAGTCATCCTTAAATACCGGAAGATGAATGTTGGGATTTATACCGAGCAGCAATCCGAAAAGTGTTGCCGCAGCCTTTAATGCCATAACGGTGACAAGCATTTTTCTGACATCTTTCACAGCAAGCGAAGCAACCGCCATAATCATCGGGATGCAGAAACAGTTCCAAACGAAGCGGAAACTTTCATCGCAGCCGATAAACCCATTTATTTTTTCGTTGAATGCTGCGGGATAACCAAGAATTGCAAAAATCGAAATTGCCACCGCATACGCACACATCACAATTGTATTTCTGTTTTTATAGCGACGGTATTCTTTTTCAGTTCTGAAAACCATTTTTTCTCCTCCTTATGCCGCTTCGGTGATATATTTATCAACCAATCTGAAATAAAAAGCCGATTTCGCCTCTGCATATTCTCGGCTGTCCACCTCAATAGTCTGATTTTCATATTGATCGAAACCGTATTTTTCTGCACTCTGGTAATATTCGATGTTTTCATAATATTTACGAACATCGTCAAAAGCCAGAAGCTGCTGATAATCCTTATCGAGCGAAAGATATGCATCGGTAAGATCGTGTTGGTATGCATGGCGGACTTCATGCATAACCGTGTTGACGCTCTGTGCTGACGTATCCCATTCAACAACCGCAGCATTAATTGTAACCGTATGTGTTGAATAATCATATGTGCCGTATGTAGAAGATCCGAGATACTCTGCACATAAATTGATTTCGTGGCTTACTCCCTGCTGTGAAGCATCAACATTCGCAAGAGTCTGCAGAACATCAAGTCTGTCCTCAAACGTAAGAGTCACCCATATATCGTCATCTATTTTGGAAATAACCGGCATACTCTCCTCGAGCACTTCAGTCTTATCCTCCGCAACCGATACACTCGGCTTGACAGACGGAACAAACACAGGCAGGTCAAACGCATTGAAACTCAAAAGAGAAACAAACATACCCAGCACACAAACAGCAGCAATTGTTCTTGTGCCGTTTATGCTGTTTAAAAATCTGTTTCTCAGAATGATTGCTCCTTTAAGCATATCGTCAGTCTTAATGGGTCTTACGAGGACTGCAAAGCAATATATCCCGCCTAAAAGAATGATTGTCATTCCGGCAAATGAAACAATCAGATTATTGTCGCCGTAAGCCATAAATGAATATATCCCGAGAGGTAAAACAGCATTTGAAAATACTGACAGGTAATTACGCCTGCGCCTAAATGTGAGAAGATATGTTACGACAAACGATATAACCCACACAACCCAGAAAGTCACCTTTGATTCCTTATAAGTGCTGAGAAAAATGCACTGAAACAAAGTTGCACGATAAATAACCATTGCAAAAAAGCTCACAGCAACAGTGAAGATAAGATATATTTTGGGCGATAATTTATTGATATTTCTCATTTTTACACTTCCTTCCCTTTAAATCTAAACATTAAGCTTATACTGTTTCGGATGAAAAAATCTGATAATAAAACCGACAGCAATCTGTCCGATACTGAAAACTATCGCATAAACCATTGCTGCATAAAGAATATAAAAAAAGCCGGGTCTGATATAAAGAAGAATATCCATATTCATTATTCCGTCCGTAAAATAAATGTTTGCCGGAATACCCGTTATTGCCATACATAAAAAAGCCCACAGGCTTTCACGTTTATCAAAAACCGGCACAAACGTAATAATGCAAACCACCGATACCGCCCAGATTACCGCTGCAAGCATCGAATCAAGCACTAATGTGAGAACAGAAAAAAACAACGGTATCAGCAAAGTCAGCAATTGAAGCTTCTTTGATTTGTTATTTAAACCGACCATCCGAACACCCCCAGAATATTAACAGCAATAACAATAGGCAATGCTACCTGTGCAATGCATATTACAACGCAAGCCGTTACCGTTGCCTTGCCTGACGCGCCTTTTTTCAAAAGCATTTTTCTGTACCTTTTGTTTTTGAGTGCTTTCCTTGCTTTTCCGACAAAATCTTCAATACCAAGCAAATCACTCATTATATTCATTCCGTCCATATTATTAATCAGCAAAAGATTCATAACACCAAGAATGAGATTGTTGCCCGCTGCCGCTGCAAAAAACGAACTGCAATCATAATTGCAGCAAGCAATTATTCCGAATATTCCGGCAAGCAGAAAATTCATCTCTATTCCTGCTGCATTAATCTGGACTCTTTTCATTCTGACTTTAATATCCGACGTATCTATCATGACGTATGCGCCGGGCATCAGCCATTCCAGCAAAACGCCAACCTCAAAAACCCTTCCACCATATGCAAGGCAAGCAAACATATGACCGAATTCGTGAAGTACAATTCCTGCAAACATTCCGAAAAATGTGCCTGCAAAAAAACCGGCAAAGCCATATTCGATTTCAGCATTTGCGGACATCACGAGAGCCGTTATAAGCAAAGGCAGCCATACAGCCTTAAGCAAACCGTTAATGATTTTCGCCGCTATTTTCATTCCGCGTGTAACATGAGGAATCCAAAGAGTATATATAACTTCCAGAAAAGATTTGCTGATAAATCTGCCCTTTCTGAGAAAACACAAATCATCAAGCGCCTCAAGAAGCTCTTTGACCTCTTCTTCCGTCATTGACGTATCAATATCATAAGGGTCTTTTTTTCCGTCAAGCTGAAGTATAAAGCGTGCTTCTTCGGGTGTTACCCTGTGTTCATCACCGAAATTAAAATCCTTGAGTATGTATTCCCCGTTTTCGTTTCTTCTGATTTTTGCCCAATTGACAAGCTGAAGATACTCCATCTTCTCACATCCTTCTTTTTATCTGTCAATCAAATGTATGTCTGAATCTTGAAGTTATATATTTTCTGTTTTTTGACGGCATCTCCGCATCGATGTTGTCATATCTGATACGGCGGTTGGTTGTTGATTTTTTGATTTTCTTCCACTTTTCACCCGACATACAAAAGTAATTATGTTCACCGGTTATCCGCTTGACATACCGCGGTTTATTGTCAAGATCGGGAATATAATAGTTGGGGTGTGTATATGAAAAAACAACCGTATTCAACTCCTCATTATCCTCATTAACCTTGAAATGAGAGATATACAGTTTGTTCAGAAAATTGCGTCTGTATCTGCGATTGCGGATCTGCGTGCATTCCCTTTCCTTGTGCTTGCAGATTTTTGCAATCTTCTCATCATCTTTTTCTTCTGCTTTTATGATAAGCTCCTCAGGAATACACTCAAGTGCATTTTCCCATTCGGTGTACCAGTTTTCCATTTCAGATCCCCCTTCAGTATGTCTTTAACATTATCTTACAAAATGAACATAACAGATGTGTAATTTCCGTTTTATAGAATTTCCGAAATTATGAAAAAGATAATAAAAAAGTAATATTACAGCCGCAACAGATGCCTTGCGGCTGTTTGTTTTGTTTTACTTGTTGATTCTCGCTGTCATTCCCCAAGGAGGTTTAACATCCGTTCCGCAGATAACCCAAAGCACAGGTATGCCCATCGCCGCTTCCTCTTCGGGGAATCTGTCGTATCCATCCGTAAATATTACAATGCTTACCGGCAGGTCGTCGCTCATATTTTCTTTGATATATTTGAATATGTTTATAAAGCTTGTTCCTCCGCCGCCGATGGGTTTTATATCTTTGAGCTCATCGGTATTTTCAAACGGAACAGGTTCTTTGACACCACCGTCAAAAAAACCGAGCCATCCTTCAAGACCACCGCTGAACATTTCAAGCGCAGATTCAATCTCATCAAATGCGGCATATATCATTTTTCTGCTGAACGAGGCAGACGTGTCAATCATAAAGAGAATTTTCCTTACCTTTTCACCGCCGCCTTCGCCGTTATAATCGGGAAGGAAAAAGCCTGTGTCAGAAAAGCGTCTGTCGGGCGGATTGAATGAATAGTCAGCAATATCTTCTTCGATAAACTCGCGGAGAAGAGTCTGCCAGTCAAGAGTGCGGCTTTTATCTCTGTTGAGAAGATCCTGCGCAAATCTGGGAACATTGCCTATTGATGAACCTGACATCTTCGAAGCGGTTTCCGCCGCATTAACAACTCTCTGAGTCCACAGCTCTTTGATTTCGTTGTTTTCATCCTCTTCCTGCCACTTTGAATGGTCATCCTGAAAAATATCCGCCATCAAAGATTTTGTGGATTCGTAATTTTTCATAAGCATATAATATACTTCTTCCGCGGAGAAGAATCTGCCTTCTCTGCCGTCGGGGACAGTATGCATCGACTCTCCGTATTCGGAAAGTGTTATTTGGGAAACATCTCCGCCGAACGACTCAAGAATGGTTGAATTCACAACTATGTCACAAGCTACGTTAAATACAAACTGATTAAACCCAAACCCTCTTTTGCAGTGGTGCAAAACAATATGCATAATTTCGTGAAGCATAATGAATTCCACTTCCCTGCCCGAAAGATTATCAAGAAATTTTGTTCCGAAACAGATTCTTTCGTTGTCGGTAAAAGCTGTTTCGCAATCTTCGTCAACGGAGAGCTTGACATGCATAAGCAGGGCACCATAAAAAGGATGGGAAACCACAAGTCTCATTCTCGCGGTAAGAAGCTTCTTTGAATACTCCTTAAGCTGAATATCAGATAATGCCATTGAGCAGTCTGCCCCTCCTCTCCATCCATTTGCTGTAAGCAGGCACGGTAACAAGCTTTTTGCGGTAATCGGGTTCAATATTAATAAGTTCTTTCATAAATGACACGCTGAAATCAGGAGAAAACTTCTCGGAATAAGCGATTGCATTGCCGATTTTTCTGAAATCGTCTTTGTGTTCGCGTGCATAGGCCACCATAGATGAAACAAGAGCAAAAAGTGCATCCGTTTCAAACGGTGCAGCGGGATTTTTGCCTTCGAATATAGCGTCAATACTCGGCAGCTTATGATAAACCGTGCAGAACATCAGGAATTCTGATGCCGCACCGGAGCCGACACATCCCGCAATCATTGAATAAGCTTCTTTTTCGTCACCGTCATAAACATCAAGTACCTTGCTGACCATTTCCCAAGTACGGGGTGTGGGGAATGCAAGGTCATCCTTCTGCGGATCAAATGCCATAAAATAATCCTGACGTGCTGCAAGGAAATCAATCACCTTACGGTGAATTCCGTTTTCTCTTGCCCATTTAAGCCAAGAAGAAAAACTTGCCGTAATTTCGATGTGGCAAAGACGGTTTGCAAGCGCTTTCGCCATTTTGTAAGTAACACACTTATCGGTTACTCTGTTGCCCGCCGCAATAACTATGCAGTTATCGGGGAGGCGGTGCTCACCGATAATTCTGTCGAGTGTTATCTGATAAGCCGCTGCTTGAACGGAAGGCGCACAGGCGGAAAGCTCATCGAGGAAAAGAATGTTTATGACATCTTCGCTTTCATCCATCTGAAAAATCTTGGGTTTCAGCCAGACGGCAACCGTTTTATCCTCGCTTGCGGTAGGAATACCTCTGAGGTCAATAGGATTGAAAAGAAGCAGACGAATATCAATGAGATTAACCTTCTTACCCGTTTCTTTCTCAATCATCATGGCAAGCTGACGAACAAAATCCGACTTACCGATGCCTGGCGGACCCCATAGCATAATTGCAGGGAGATAAAAAACTCCCAGTCCTTTTTTGATTGCAGTGCAATATCCTTTATAAATGCTGTTCACCGCGTCAAAAACGCTGAGTGAGGGAATATTCATACCTTCAAAAATATCTGTTTTCATTTAAGCTACCTCCAGTTTTTTGTCAATTTCTTCGAGAAGTTCGCTGTAAAAAGAGATCTCCTCGTTATAAAAATCTATATTTTTAATTTCTTCTTTGATTTCATTCTGTCTCAATATAAGAGTGTCGCGGCTGTTGATAAAGGATTTGTGTAAATCGGGAATTCTTGTGATTGCATTGTCGATTCTTGTCATAATGCCTCTGTTGGATTCGCCCATTTCAACAACATATCTGCCGTTGTTTTCAATATAAACATAGGGCTTATCTGCCGTCATATATGAGGGATAAATAATTCTGAATCCGCAGTAGTTTTCCTCGATAACGTACTCGGGTCTTGATGTGACAACATTCCTGATTGCGTTAGAAATCTTGTCTCTGACCTCATTGCGTACTTCGCCGTCAGGTGAAAGCGGATGCTTACGAAGATAGAGCATATCGAGAGCACAGTTAAGAATCATATCATTTCCCTTATCGATAAGTCCGGGAATTTCCTTGAGTTCCTTCTGAAGAAGAATTTTGGTTTCTTCACTCTTGCTTCTGAGTGCTCTGTATCTTGAAAGCTCATTATGCGTCTTTACACGTTCCTTTATAAGAGGATTGCCGATGGCAAGAGCTTTGACCTCTCCGTAAGAAAGAACGGCATTATCAATCTCCGATACGCTTCTTGAAGTAACGGTGCCCTTCAGAATCTGGGAAATCACCTTCTGCTTATTCTCAAGAATCTGATATGAATAAGCATCAAAACTGCCCTGAGTGACGTATCTGAAGATGTATATTTCTTTATTAGAATTACCTTGACGTAACACCCTGCCTTCGCGCTGCTGCATATCAGCCGGACGCCACGGAAGAGTCAGATGGTGGATAGCGATGCACTTATCCTGAACGTTAACGCCTGTTCCTAGCTTCATTGTTGAGCCGATGAGCACACGGATTTCGCCTCTGCGCGTCTTTTCGAAAAGTTCTTCACGCTTGTTATCATCGGTTGCATCGTGGATAAATGCAATTTCATCGGCGGGAATACCTTTCATAATAAGTAAGCGTTTGAGCTCATCATAAAGATTGAAGCCATCCTTGGGTGTAGAAATATCGCAGAAAACAAGCTGTGTGCATTTCTTGCTTGCTGTTTTGATATACATCTCGAAAACCTTATTGGCGCAATACGCAACCTTGGAATGCTCGGAAAACGGCGCATCGGGGTAAACGAGTCTGATATCCGCAGCTGCTGCCGTACCATCGTGGGTAATCTTGAGCATATTATCCTCATCAGGTGAAACGTTGCCGTTTCTGATTTCGTCGCATCTGCGTGAAATCTCCTCAAGGAACGCTCTGAATCTGACCGTCTGAGGAACAACAACATCGGTATACCCTTTGAACTCCGGCAGACCTTCGCTTTCCTCAGGAGTATAGAATTCGGCAACCGATGAGAAAAGCGATGTAAGCTCGGGAAGGTTTGTATATTTTGAATATCTGGTAACAAGGCGATAATTGGTTACATCAACATCAATTTCGAATTCCGTTGTTTTCTCACAGAATTCTGCTGCCCAGGCATCAAAATTGTTAAGACCGTTCACGGCAAGCTCGCCGCTCTGAAGCATCTTCTGCCATACAAAAATATCGGTCATAGAGTTGGTGATCGGAGTTCCGGTTGAAAGAACAACACCCTTGCCGCCGTTATTCTTCTGGATATAATGAATCTTATCAAGCATTTTGTTCGCCTTTGCCGAGCCCTTTCTGTTGATGCCTCTGGCAAAGCTTGATGTTTCGATTGTTATGTTCTTATATGCCTGAACCTCATCAACATAGATCATATTGATTCCGAGGTCATCGAAATAAATCTTGTTTTTGTCGGATAATTTGCCGTCAAGCTCACGGAGAGTGTTTCTGAGTTCTTTCTCCTTGCGTTTAAGAGCTGAGGTACTGTTGAGAAACTTTCCTCTTGCTTCAACAACCTTATCAAGCTCTGACTTGACATTGTTTTTGTAATAATCTTCAGAAAGCGGGATAAGATCAAAGCAACTCTGAGGAATCACAAATATTCCTATTTCGGAATCGCGGATCATCTCAAGCACGCCCTGTCTCTTCGCAGGAGTGAAATCTTTGGTTCTTATAAATGTTATGTCGTTAAAACGACCAATCTGACGCGCCGCCTGCTCAAACTGAACAAAAACGTTGTTGGGAGGGGTAATAATTATCTTCTTTGCCAATTGCATTCTTACAGCTTCAAGCGCAGAAACAAGCATAATAAACGTTTTGCCTCTGCCGACAGGAAGCGCAAGCATACAGTTCATCGTAAAAAGAATTCTTGCAACGGCATTGAGCTGATAACTGCGAAGAATGATGTCGCCCCATTTTTTCTTAAGAAAGTTGCCGTTAAACACGCGCTTTCTGATATAGCCGTATTTGCGGATATAGCACGCTTCAACAACCCTTCTGATCTCGGGAGTATTCTTAACCCAGCAGTCAAACTCAGTGATAATTGCATCGCGCTTTTCAAGCACCTTTGCAGTTGCTGCTTTATTTACTGTTTTCTTACCGCTCAATGAGGTGCTGTGGGTATTGTATATAACGATATCCCTGTTATTGAGAATATCATCAAGAATATGCATACCGCTTCTGTCAGGAGTTCCGTATTTTGAGAAGTATGACGCCCTTCCGCTGTAACGCTTCTTCATAGGGATTTCCCAAGAACCGGTAATAGCATCACGCTTCACAAGGTAAGGCAGTTTGGAACCCCTGAAAACAGGAGAAGAAATATACTCTCCAAACAGATGCTCAATAAAGTCATCAATAATCTCTGTGGGAACAAAGGGGATTCCGGGATAAAGGCTGACATCATCGAAGTAGATCGGCATATTCATATAATTTTCAATCTCTCTGGTGTTTGCATCAAAGCGATTGGGGAAAAGAGCCGATGCTGTCTTTGCCGCTCTGTGTTTCTCGAACATATTGCCCGAGATATAATCGTTGTAAAGTTCCCAGCCTTCGTAGGCATGGCCATTCCACGTTTCAGGATTCTGAAAGATTACTCCTTCGAGCTTTTCGAGAACCGTATCCATATCCAGACCCGTAAGAGCCGAGATATAATAGATATCAACTGCCGCACGGTTGTTAAGGCTCATAAACAACGCCTCATCGACTGTGACATTTTTTCCATTTTCTGTTTCATGAGCAACATCAAAGGTGTCCCAACCCATGCTCAGATCATATGCTGTGTTTGCTGTCATTTTCATACATCCTCTCTTTTTTTGTTTATATTGTAAACTGTTCTTGTACGACTCCTGTATAGGGCAATTTACTATACTCTTATAACTAAAAAGTAATTTTTTTATCCCTTTTCTGAAAACTTAAGTAAAAAACATAATAAAAATATAATTCTGCCCCATAAAACGGCGAAATCACCCTGAGTTTCGCAGAAATTTCTACGAAAATCAGGATGATTTTTTTGAATTAATCGTTAAATATATCGCCTGCCTGCTCAATTATATGAGCAAATTCAGGGTTCTTTTTTACAATCTTTGTTGCAATAGCCTTGCCGATTTCGGATTCGATTTCATTAATCCCCGAAAGCCAGTAAATTATTGTGTCTGCATCAAACTTATCGGGATAAAGTGTGCAATAAGAACAGAATCTGAAAACGGTCTGAATGTTATCGATGTCTTTAGCAACGGTATAATTTATTCCGTTGCACTCTGACCAATCGTTCCAACAGTTGAGATACTCGCTGATATCCGCCGAGTCGGGATATGTACCGGAAAGAAGCAATGACTGCATAACCAGATTTTCCTGGTAATCATAGAACTTCTGTTTCTTGATTTTTTCGGGTCTGCTTATATCGCCTGTTTCAGTTTCGCCAAGGTCGTGAATCAGAAGCATCTGAAGGATTCTGTTTTTATCATAACCTACAACATCACAGGTTTCGGGGAGATAAAGCATACCAATAAACCAACAGTTGTACATATGCTCAACTATGTTTTCCGGTGCAGGAATTCCGGCGTTAACCCAGCCGGTTCTTTCTATGTTACTTGCCTTTGAAAATTTATTGAGCGGTGCCGCCGAACTGTAACATATACGTCCCGTCGGGCATTCCGCGAGCAAATTCTCAAACTCGTTGCGCATCCACATAAAATACTGAGCAGCTTCGCTGAAAGTACGAAACGACCTATACTCAATAATCCATTCAAGATAGCGAATGCATCTGTGCATATAAGGTCTTACATCAAGAACAGGTTCCTCTTTTCCGCACTCAAGCCTTGCCTGAATAAGATTGCAAAGAGTCATAACCTCAAGCACCGCTACCGGGCTGCCGTTATCTTTCCTTTTGATTCTCTTGTCAAGAGCAATGCACAAAACGTTGAGTGTGTTTTCACCTTTCGTAACATCATCCTCAAAATCAAGAAGAGTTTTGTTAGGAATATACGGTTTATCTCCGTAATATTCAAGATGGAAACCTCTGTTTACGGTATTGGCAGTCTTATCGTTTATCAAGGATTTAATGTAATATTTGAATGCTCTTTCATCCTTTTCATAAATAAGGCTTACATTAATACCGCGGATCAGAAAAGCCATGTTTTTCTTTTCGGTTTCGCTCTTGAATTTAGTGTCATTATAACGCTGAATCTCCTTTACTCTGAAGTCTTTCAGCAACTGAGTGCATCTTTTTCTTCTTTCGGGGTTATGAAGCCTTGCCATCCAGAATGTCAGTTCGCTTTTGCCGAAAAGAGAAAGGCTGTCGTAATAGTTCTCGGCGATTATCATTATCTTATATTCATAATCATCATTACCGCCAATCATATCAACAACAAATCTTGTAATGCTCTTTTGCAAGACCATATTGAAAAACGAAAGATTTTTCACATTTTCCTCACGGCTTCTGTTTTTAAAGTCGAGTTCGGAAATCTTTCCTACATAATGCTTGGCAATAAGGAAATCGAGAATGCTTCTGTGCTTTCTTATCAAACGCCAACGTACATCGAAAAACGGATTGTTTTTCAGGAAGTCTACCGACTCAAACTCGAATTTATAAGCAAGCTCGGCAGCGGAGTCAATTTCGCTTCCGCTGTCAAGAATTCTCATGCAGATTGCGGAATACAAGTCCGTTATGTTGCCCTTCGGGTCAAAAAGATTATCCTGAAAATACTTGACTAAATATACAAGCCAATATGCATCAACAGATATGAAACTGAGTTTAACAAGGCTTTCATATATTTTTTCGGGAGTAATATCATCCGCTACGGTAACTCCCGAAATATCAAGGCAGTTTCTGATAAAATCAATGCTTTCTGCCCTTTTATAAAGGTTCATCGAAGTTATGCGCATATAATGAGCATATTTGTTGGAAGCCAGCGGATGCACGTTAAACATATGCTGGTTATTAACCGTAAAATCGCCGTCCATACAAACAACCAGTTTGCAGTTAAGCTCTTTGACATTCTTGCTGATGAAATAATAAAGAGATTCCGCACCACGTGAAAAATCGCGGACACCGTCAATCATAAGAAGCGGTGTTCTGTTACCGTGCTTTTCCTGAAGTGCCTTGATTTCTTCAAAATCCTTGATGAAAGCTTCTTTGATATCTTTTTCAGAAACAACCGAGCTTCTTTCCGCCATTCTTTCATAAAAAGCAATGTCGATGTAAAACGGAAGAATGTTGCGGTTGTTTTTAGCAACGGCAAGATAGAGATACTGCATTATGCGGTTCTTATATGAACCGAGCGGTCCTTTTATCTTAAGAATCTCTTTTGTTTTGCTGTTTGTGCAGCCATAAACAATCAGTCCGTACAAATCCTCTATAACACTTTCGTGGCCCGGGATACCGTCAAGAGTTGTGATTCCGTTGAAAACCTTTGAAAGCTTTCCAAGCTCAGAGAGAACGGTTTTACCGTCTTTTTCTGCAAGCTCCTGTGCTCCCGAATGCAGATATTTTGACGAAATGCTGAGCGATTTATCGTCAACCTCAAGATATTCTTTTTCAGACATTCCGGTGTTAACAGACGAAAAAAGTCCGGGAATATCAGACACATCGCATTTTCTGATATCGCCGAACTTTTGGATACGTTTCTTCAATTCAATTTTATAACCGGACTTCGGTACATTGGTTATTTTGACATACTTGTTAAGAGCATACATAACATTTCTCAACACCTGGTGGTCAAGCACATCAACATCAAAATACCTGTCATCATAATAAGTACGGAATAATGAATCGTAGTCAACGACGGACGGCGAGTTAATTATAAGCTTTTCAAGAAGCGCCATTTTTGTTGCAGAAATCTTCTGATCAACCGAATTTTCATAGATTGTTTTTCTGTCGAAGTCAATATATGTATTCTCGTCAATCTCAAGAAATCCGGCAAAATCATTATGCTTATCTATAAAACACGTTGTTGCACATTCAGTTGTTGCATATTCAACAATTTTCTTCACTTTTCACACCTCTTTCGGTATATATTTCCAATTTCTCCAAATTTTGTCGAAACTTATTTTATTATGCCATAGTATTTTAAATTTGTCAAGCATTGATTAATATTTTTAGATTTTTTTCAATATTTTTCGGTGTTACATCACATATGTTACGATTAATTTCATCTGCATCTTGCATTGCTCCGTATGAATAATATATAATGTATAATATCTGAGAAAAGGAGGGCTTTGCGTGGATATCAACAGAATTCTTGAAAAGCTTGACGGATATCTCGGCAGAGATGATTATTCTGCGGCTGAAAAGCATTTGCTCTATTGGCTTTCCGAATGCGAAACAAAAAATAATTTCCGCGGGATGCTTCTGATGCGTAATGAGCTTATGGGACTTTACCGTAAACTCGGACAAAGAGAAAATGCGCTTGAGTGTGCAAATGCCGCTCTCAACATAATCAACAGCAACGGACTGACCGACAACATCGGTGCGGCAACAACATTTCTCAACTCCGCAACAGTTTATAAAGCTTTCGGTATGCCGGAAAAATCTGTTTCTCTTTTTGAAAAAGCGAAGGAAATTTACGAATCCAATCTTGACGAAAACGATGAACGGTTAGGCGGTCTTTACAACAATATGGCGCTTGCTCTTGTTGATTTGAAAGAATTCTCCCGTGCTGATAAACTTTACAAAAAAGCTCTTGATGTGATGAAAAATGTTGAAGGCGGGGAACCCGAATCGGCTGTAACATATCTTAATATGGCAACCGCCGCAGAGGCTGAGCACGGTCTTGAAAACGCAGAAAGCGTTATCACTGAATATCTTGAAAAAGCAATTGAACTTCTCGACTCGTGCATAAGCGAAACCGACGGAAACTATGCCTTTGTTTGCGATAAATGCGCATCCGTTTTCGGATACTACGGTTACTTTTTCTATCAAAAAGAACTTGAAAGAAGGTCAAAGAAGATTTATGAAAGGACTTGAGCTTTCCGAAAAATTTTATAACGAATTCGGTGCTCCTATGATTCATTCTCAGTTCCCTGAAATTGAGCCGATGCTTGCCTTCGGTCTGTGCGGAAGCGGCTCGGAATGCTTCGGATTTGATGATGATATCTCTGCTGACCACGATTTCGAACCGGGTTTCTGTATCTTTATCCCTGACGGCGACGTTATTGACAGACGCACGGTTTTTCTGCTTGAAAAAGCCTATAACTCGTTGCCTGAGGAATTTATGGGATATAAACGTTCCGTTATTAATCCAGTTGGCGGGCGACGCACGGGTGTTATCTCAATCGGCGACTTTTTCGAGGCGAAAACGGGCAGCAGAAGCGGTATTCTCTCAACCCGTGAGTGGCTTTCCATGCCCGAATATTCGCTTGCAGAAGCGGTCAACGGCAGAATTTTCCGGGACAACCTCGGTATGGTCACGGAAATACGCAATCACCTCTCGCAAATGCCCGAAACTGTACGACTCAAAAAACTGGCAGGCAACCTGTTGATAACAGGTCAAGCCGGTCAGTATAACTATTCACGCTGTCTCGCGCACGGAGAAACCGCCGCCGCCCAGCTTGCGCTTTTTGAGTTCGTGAAAAGTGCAATGAACTGTATTTTTCTGCTAAACAAAGTCTATATGCCCTACTACAAATGGAGCTTCCGCGCATTGCGTGAACTTAAGTTGCTGTCATCGCTCGCTCAACCGATGGAATATCTCATATCAAGCGGCAACAACGAAAACGAAACCCTCAAAAAGTCGGAATCCGTTGAGAAAATCTGTTCAGACATAATTTCTGAAATAAAAAAACTTGGGTTTTCGGATTATTCGGGCGATTCCGCAGAGGGTCACGCATATGCGGTCAACAACAAAATCCCCGACTCCGAAATCCGCAATCTGAATATTCTGTTTGCAGTTTGATATTTTTTATTATTAACTATTGCAATATATATGAAAAATGATAAAATAAATTTGTATAGACAAAAATAACCTTGGGAGGATATTTTCATGGCAAAATTTTTATTTTCGGCTTTTGCCGACGAAGCATCAGCAAATATTCTTGAGCAGATAGCCGCTTGTAAGGCAAACGGTATCGAATATATCGAGCTTCGTAATGTTAACGGAAAAAACATTTCCAACTTCACCGTTGAAGAAGCAAAAGAACTCAAAAAGCTCCTTGACGATAACGGAATCAAGGTTTCTTCAATCGGCTCTCACTACGGTAAAATCGAAATTGACGACGATTTTGCGCCTCATTTCGAAGCATTCAAGCAGACCGTTGAGGTTGCAAAAGTTCTTGAAACAAAATATATCAGAATGTTCAGCTTTTTCTTCACAAAGGGTCAAAGCAGAGATGAATACAAAGACGAAGTTTACGCAAGACTTGATGCTATGGTCGATTACTCAAACGAGCACGGCATTCTCTGCTGCCACGAAAACGAAAAAGGCATTTACGGCGATATAACAGAAAGATGCCTTGAACTTGCCGAGCATTACGGCGAGAGAATGGGCTGCATATTTGACCCGTCAAACTACATTCAGTGCGGTTCAGATACTCTTGAAGGCTTTAGGCTTCTTCAGGATTACGTTACATATTTCCACGTAAAAGACTGCATCGCAGAAATCGATACCGTTGTGCCCGCAGGTGAGGGCGACGGTCACCTTGAAGAGATTATGCGTATGCTCGACGATAAGGAAGGTGTATATTTCCTTTCGGTTGAGCCTCATCTCAGAGTCTTTGAAGGTCTTGATAACCTTGAGCCCGACGATGCAACGGCAAATGCAATGAACAAAAAGTTCGTTTATCCCGACAATATGACTTCGTTTGCGGCTGCCTGCTCGGCAATCCATAACATTATTGAAAATAAGATTCAGCCCGTAAGATTCGGTATCATCGGCGTCGGCAATATGGGTATGTCGCATATCAATATGCACCTTAAAGGCAACCACAAGGAGCTTCGCATTACAGCAGTTGCGGATATCAACCCCGAAAGACTTGATGCTGCAAAGAAGATTATGCCTTCTCTCAAAACTTTTGATACAGCAGAAGCTCTTATTGACAGCGGCGAAGTTGACGTTGCACTCATCGCAACTCCTCACTATGACCACTCTCCCATCGCTCAGTATGCATTTTCGAAGGGTGTTCACGTTCTTACCGAAAAGCCCGCAGGTGTTTACACAAAGCAGGTTCGCGAGATGAACGAGGCTGCCGCAAAAACAGACCTTGTTTTCGGTATTATGTATAACCAGAGAACAAACTGTGTTTACAGAAAGATGCGCGAGCTTGTTCAGAGCGGCGAACTCGGTGAAATCAGACGCGTAAGCTGGATTATTACCGATTGGTACAGAACTCAGGCATACTATAACTCAGGCGGATGGCGCGCAACCTGGAAGGGTGAAGGCGGCGGCGTATTGCTCAACCAGTGCCCCCACAACCTTGACCTTTGGCAGTGGATTTGCGGTCTGCCCGTTAAAGTCAGCGCTTTCCTCCACGAAGGTAAGTGGCACGACATCGAAGTTGAAGACGACGTTACAATCTATGTTGAATATGAAAACGGCGCAACCGGTACATTCATAACAACAACAGGTGACTGTCCCGGCACAAACAGATTTGAAATCACTCTCGACGGCGGCAAACTTGTTTGTGAAAACAACAAGCTTATGCTTTATAAGCTTGAAGATAAGATTTCAAATCATTGCGCAAACGCTGAAGAAGGCTTCGGCAGCATTGAGGGCGAATGGATTGAGGTTGAAACAGACGGAAGAAACAAACAGCATTCCGAGGTCTGCAACAAGTTTGCGGCTGCTGTTCTTCGCGGTGAAGAACTTACCGCAAGAGGCGAAGAAGGTATCAGAGGTCTTTCAATCTCCAACGCCGCTCACCTCTCCGCTTGGCTCGGCAAGGAAATTGAGCTTCCTGTTGATGAAGATGTTTACTATGCAGAGCTTCAGAAGAAGATTGCGGCAGGCAAGGCAGAAAAGGACAATGTTGTTGCAACAGTCCAGAGCGATATGTCATCAACATTCTAAACCTTTATTGAAAGGAACTTCATTATGAAAGTTGCCGTTATCGGCTGCGGAAACGTTTCGGTTATGCATTTCAATGCACTCAGGGATAATCCTGATACAGAAATCACCGCAGTTGCAGATATAAAACCCGAAAGGGCAGATAAAAAAGCTGAGGAATTCAGCGCAAAAGCTTATTATGACTTTGACACTCTTCTTGAAAACGAAGAGCTTGACTGCGTTCACATATGCACTCCGCATTATCTCCACACTTCAATGGCAATCAAGGCACTTGAAAAAGGTGTCAACGTGCTTCTTGAAAAACCATGCTCTGTTTCAATAGAAGAGATTGAAAAGCTCCGACTTGCCGAAAAGACAAGCGGCAAACAGCTCGGAATCTGCTTTCAAAACAGATACAATGCCTGCGTACGCGAAGCAAAGCGTATAATCGATTCGGGCGAGATGGGGAAAGTCAAATCCGTCAGAGCTTTCGTCACCTGGATGCGTGATGAAAAATATTACAGCGACGACTGGCACGGTACTCTCGCTAAAGAGTGCGGCGGAGTGCTGATAAATCAATCCATCCACACAATGGACCTTGTTCAGTATCTCGGCGGAAAATGCAAAAAGGTTACCGCACATATTTCAACCGACAAGCTTGGCGGAATAATTGAGGTTGAAGATACCGCAAGCGCACTTTTAGAACTTGAAAACGGAGCTTCGGCAGTATTCTATGCAACGCTTGCTTATGCCGAAAACTCCGATGTACTTATTGAAATTTCCCTTGAAAGCGGAAAACTCCGCATTGAAGGAGAAAGACTTTATTCAATAGAAAAAGGCGGAAAACTCACCGAAATCGCAAACAAAACCGATGCCGTATATCACGGCCAGCATTACTGGGGTTCGGGGCATTCCGTACTTATTGACGATTACTATTACTGCCTGAAATCAGGCGAGAAATTTGAAATTGATGGTATTGAGGGTGGCAGAGCGGCAATGATTGTTGCAGCTTGCTATGAATCCTCAAAAAGCGGCAAATCCATCGAAATCACGGAAGGGGCAAACTGAAAATGTTTCACGAAAACTTAAAAGGAAGAGTAGCCGTTATAACCGGCGGCGGCGGTGTTCTTTGCAGTGGCTTCGCAAAAGACCTCGCAAAGCTCGGTGTTAAGGTTGCAGTGCTTGACCTCAGGGAAGAGGCTGCACAGAAGGTTGTTGATGAAATCAAAGCAGAGGGCGGCATTGCTCTTGCTGTCGGATGCAATGTTCTTGAGGCTGAAAGCCTTGAAGCTGCAAAGGCAAAAATCACGGCAGAACTCGGCATATGCGATATTCTTATCAACGGTGCGGGCGGTAACTCACCCCTCGGCACAACCACAAAGGATACTCTTGAACTCAAGGATATGGCTGAAAAAGCAGAGGGCGTAAAGACCTTTTTTGACCTTGACGCAAAGGGAATCGAATTCGTTTTCAACCTCAACTTCCTCGGCACACTTCTCACAACACAGTGCTTTGCCAAGGATATGGTCGGCAGAGAAAACGCAACAATTCTCAACATTTCCTCAATGAATTCATTCAAACCCCTAACAAGAATCCCCGCATATTCGGCGGCAAAGGCGGCGGTTTCAAACTTCACTCAGTGGATGGCAGTTCACTTTGCGGATGTCGGAATCAGAGTCAATGCAATTGCTCCCGGCTTCTTTTCAACAATTCAGAATGCAAAGCTCCTCTACAACGAGGATGGCTCGCTCACCGAGCGTTCGAACAAGATTATCACGCACACACCAATGCGTCGATTCGGTGTTCCTGAGGACCTTACAGGCGCACTCGTTTTCCTCTGTGACGAGCAGTATTCCGGCTTCATTACCGGTGTTGTTCTTGCAGTTGACGGCGGTTTCTCGGCATATTCGGGCGTATAATATATATAATGTATATAAAAAACGGACTGTTCGCAATGAACAGTCCGTTAATTTTTATTTATACTACCTTACCGGGTTTTGTAACCTTCGGGGGAGGTGCAAGTTTTGCTCTTTTGCTGTTGGGGTTGCGTTCAACAAGCGGTTCTGCACCGTCGTTAACGCTCGATGCGGTTATGCAGACCCTTTCAATCGTTGTATCCGACGGAACATCATACATAACTGGCATAAGCACACCTTCAATGATTGAGCGCAGTCCTCGCG
This sequence comes from Acutalibacteraceae bacterium, assembly GCA_045576955.1. Classification (GTDB taxonomy): domain Bacteria; phylum Bacillota; class Clostridia; order Oscillospirales; family Acutalibacteraceae; genus CAG-177. The sequence goes on from JAZNHM010000020.1 coordinate 29,720, forward strand.
CACCCGTTTTCTTTTCGAGTGCTTTATCTGCAACCGCCTCAAGTGCGGTATCGTCAAACTCAAGCTCAACTCCGTCAAGTCTGAACAATTCTTTGTACTGCTTTACGATTGCATTCTTCGGAGTTGTGAGAATCTTGACAAGTGCATCCTTATCGAGTTCTTTGAGCGTTGTTATTACGGGCAAACGGCCGACAAGCTCGGGGATAATACCGAACTTCACGAGGTCCTGCTGAATAACCTTTCCAATAAGATTTTCCTTGGCCGATTCAGACTTACTCTTTACTTGAGCGCCGAATCCGAGCGCCGAACCTTCGGAACGCTTCTCGATTATTTTTTCTATACCGTCAAATGCACCGCCACAGATAAAAAGAATATTCGAAGTATCAATCTGAATGAACTCCTGCTGAGGATGCTTTCTGCCACCCTGAGGAGGAACATTGGCAACCGTGCCTTCGATTATCTTAAGAAGTGCCTGCTGAACACCTTCACCGCTGACATCTCTTGTTATTGACGGATTCTCGCTCTTGCGGGCAATCTTATCAATCTCATCAACATAGATAATGCCTCTTTCGGCACGTTCAATATCAAAATCAGCTGCCTGAATGATTCTCAGAAGAATATTTTCAACGTCCTCGCCTACGTAACCTGCTTCGGTAAGTGTTGTTGCATCTGCAATCGCAAACGGCACATCAAGAATCTTGGCAAGAGTCTGCGCAAGCATCGTCTTACCAACACCGGTTGGTCCGAGAAGAAGAATATTGCTCTTCTGAATTTCAACATCGGTTGCACCTTTGCTTCCGATACGCTTATAGTGGTTATAAACCGCAACGCTGAGAGCGATTTTTGCACTGTCCTGCCCGATGACATATTCATCAAGCATCGCCTTGATTTCCTGAGGCTTAGGCAGAGAACCGGTATCAAAATCGCTGTGATTATGAACGGGCTCCGACTCGATTATCGAGCAGCAGAGGTCAACACACTCGTTGCAGATATATACATTTGGACCTGCGATAAGCTTCTCAACCTGGTCCTGCGTTTTATAGCAAAACGAGCAGGAAACAAGCTGCTTTTCGCGTCTATCGTCATCTCTGGGCATTATTTTTCTCCCTTAATTTCATAATTGACCGATGAGAAATTATCTCTTTGAGATTACTTTATCAACAAGGCCGTATTCCATAGCTTCCTGAGCTGTAAGATAATTATCACGCTCGGTATCTCTTGCAATCTCTTCGATTGAGCGGCCTGTGTTTTCTGCAAGGATTTTGTTAAGCTTTTCTCTGGTCTTGAGAATGTGGTCTGCAACAATCTTGATTTCTGTTGCCTGACCTCTTGCACCGCCGAGAGGCTGATGAATCATAATTTCGCTGTTGGGAAGAGCAAATCTCTTGCCTTTCGCGCCTGATGAAAGCAGGAATGCACCCATTGAAGCAGCCATACCCATACAAATTGTTGAAACATCACACTTGATATACTGCATTGTATCATAGATTGCCATACCTGCGGTTACGGAGCCGCCGGGGCTGTTGATGTAAAGGCTGATATCCTTATCGGGATCCTGACCTTCAAGATAGAGAAGCTGTGCAACAATAAGGCTTGCGGTTGCGTCGTTAACCTCGTCGGAGAGAACAATAATTCTGTCATTCAGAAGGCGTGAAAAAATATCGTATGAACGCTCGCCTCTGTTTGTCTGTTCGATAACATAAGGTACTAATGCCATTTAAAATCAATCCTTTCTCCGCAATAAAAATGGTTTTTTAGAATGAACAAACCGGTTTTTACACCGGTTTGTTTTGCTCATATTTAAGTATAGTTAATTTGTGGAATAATTATTCAGCAGCCTCTTCCTTCTTCTCTGCAGCCTTCTTGGTTGTTTTCTTAGCTGCAGGCTTCTTTGCGGGCTTTGCTTCTTCAGCTTCACCTTCTGCAGCTTCCTTCTTCTTTGCTGTCTTCTTAGCTGCGGGCTTCTTTGCCTTTGCAGAATCAATTACAAGCTTGATTGCCTGCTGTCTTGAAATCTCTGCTGCAACTGTTGCTGTGGGAACGAGTTCCTTAATCTTTTCAACGTCGAGATTATACATCTCAGCCATCTTAGCAAATTCTTCTTCGATTGCTTCGTCTGTTGCCTTAAGACCTTCAGCTTCAATAATCTTTTCAATAGCAAGCTCAATCTTAACGTCTGCAACTGCGCGCTCTCTCATCTGGCTTTCAAAGATCGCCTTGTCCATACCCATATACATAAGGTATGTGTCAAGGTCGATGCCCTGCTGACCGATTCTCTGTGCGAATGAATCAACATTTTCCTTAGCCTTGTTGTCATACATACAATCGGGGATTTCGCCCTCAACGTTTTCAACAAGAGCTTCGATAACTGCATCTTCGAATGCGTTCTGTGCACTCTCCTGCTTTCTCTTGAGCATATCATCTTCGATGCCCTTCTTAAGCTCATCAACTGTTTCGTATTCGCCCATATCCTTAGCGAATT
>JAZNHM010000021.1:0-21588 GCA_045576955.1 Acutalibacteraceae bacterium
GCTGTACAAGACGTCTGCCTTCACCACGGGATGGAATCAGGTTGCACTTCATAAGTAAATCAAGAATTGTCATATCCTGTGCAAAATCTTCTTCTGAAAGAGTTGTGGATGGCATATTGTCTGTGTTTGTTTTTGAACCGAACAATGCTCTTGCAGCTTCCTGAGCTTTTGTTGCTTCTTCTTCGCCGTGAACAAGCTTTGTAAGCTCAAAAGCAAGGATTTCCTTTGCTGTGTTGAGCTGGCTGCCTTCCCACGAATCCATTGCATCAATTTCTTCAAGAGGAAGGAAAGTAAGCATACGGATACACTTGAGAACGTCGTCATCAGCAACGTTGCGCCAGTACTGATAGAATTCATAGGGTGAAGTCTTTTCGGGATCAAGCCACACTGCACCCGAAGCGGTCTTGCCCATCTTCTTACCCTCAGAGTTGAGGAGAAGAGTGATAGTCATCGCATAAGCATCCTTACCAAGCTTCTTTCTGATAAGCTCAGTACCGCCAAGCATATTTGACCACTGATCATCGCCGCCGAACTGCATATTACAGCCGTATTCCTTGAAGAGATGATAGAAATCGTAGCTCTGCATAATCATGTAGTTGAACTCAAGGAATGAAAGACCCTTTTCCATTCTCTGCTTATAGCATTCCGCACGGAGCATATTGTTAACTGAGAAGCAAGCGCCAACTTCGCGAAGAACGTCAACATAGTTGAGGTTGAGAAGCCAGTCTGCGTTGTTAATCATCATTGCCTTGCCTTCACCGAATTCGATAAAACGGCTCATCTGCTTTTTAAAGCATTCAACGTTATGCTCAATTGTTTCTTTGGTAAGAACCTGACGGAGATCGCTTCTGCCCGAGGGGTCGCCGATCATACCTGTACCACCGCCAAGAAGTGCAATAGGTCTGTTACCTGCCATCTGGAGTCTCTTCATAAGACAAAGAGCCATAAAATGACCAACGTGAAGGCTGTCAGCTGTGGGATCAAAGCCAATGTAAAAAACAGCCTTGCCGTTATTGATAAGGTCTCTGATTTCTTTTTCGTCTGTTACCTGTGCGATAAGTCCTCTCGCAACAAGCTCTTCATAAATCTGCATTATTAAAACATCCTTTCGGTATTATTTACAACATTATAAAAATATACATTATTATGTAACGGTTTGTCAAGTTTTGTATTTTATAAATTATCAACTGCTTTCAGCCATTCATCAGCTATCAGCATATGACCCGCAATGCTGGGATGAGTGCCGTCCCAGATAAAGTATTCGATTTTTGATCTTTCCGCATTTTCCTTGATTTTGTCATAAAGAGGAACAAAAATGCAGTCGAACTCTTCAGCAAGTCTTTTTGTTGCCGCTCTGATTCTTATGTTTGCCGCTTCACGGTATGCAACGGAATCCTCGGGATCATTGCTGTCGGGGCGCTTGAACGGTCCCTCAACTCCGTCGGGATGCGGCGAGTTTTTATAAGAATAATCCGATTTATCAAGAGGAAAATAGAATGGTTCGCAAACAATAATTCTGATATTTCCGAGTTCGTTTCTTGTTTTCTCAAGAATTGCGCGAAGATTTGTTTCGTGGCGTTCAGCCGCCTCATCAGGAGTAATTTTATTAAAATAGCCGTAGCCACCGTCATTGGCACCGACAAGGATGCTCAAAACAGTGGGTTTGTTATCAATAACATCCGCCTGCCATTTTTCAAAAAGTCCCTCAGCATTTTCACCCGAATAACCTTTATTAATGAACTTGGGCATAGACTCCGCATTTTCAAGGGCAAGTCTGCCTGCAACGATATACTGAAAGCCATGACCCATAATATGGTTGCAATCCATACTTTTGCCTCGGTTACCGTCTGTTATGGAATCACCCGAAAAAAGCACAACATCTTTTTCTGTCAGCTTCATCACACAAGCTCCTTTAACACTTCATATGCATCCTTTGAATCGGATTCAAAATCAATAACATCCGCCTCGATTGAGCAATACTCAACGCCGACTGACTTAAGCGCATCGACAAAAGATGCCTGAGAAAAAGCATCACCTTTTTTGGGATAGATTCTTTTTTTGCCGAAAGAAGGGTCTGGATCCGGATTTGAAGTGTGTGCGTGAATAATCCAACCGTTATAATTAATAAGGCTGTCCATAGTTTCATTCTGAACATACATATGAGCTACATCCGCAAGCACTTTGACAAACGGAGAATCCACTCTTTTTGCGATTTCAACGCCGTCTGCAATTGTGTTAATTGCATTGCACTCCTCGGGTCTGAGAGGCTCGATTGCAACGGGAAGATTGTATTTTTCAGCAACGGGCACAACAAGATTCTTAAGAAAATCAACTATCTCTGCCCTACCCTCTTCAAGGCTCATCCCGTCAGGAATTCTTCTTGCACCCGAAGAACCGAAAATAAGGTGTTTAAGTCCAAGATAAGATGCCTTTTCAAAAAGAGTTTCGAGGTATTCTTTTATTTTTTCTTCGTCTTTTTCTTCACCGACAATTCTCATTCCGATGAAACAGTTTGCCGCAATAACAGGAAGCCCCGTTGCTTTCATTGCATCAAGGTGTTCCTTGTCTTTTTTTGCTATTTCCTGGCAATGGCTTTCTGCGTAATCATAGCCAAGAGCTTTGATATATTTCATTTTTTCAATATCCGTACCTACACACACGCCGAATTTCATATCTAATTCTCCTTTGCGTTTATAAGCATTTCACGGGCGGTTTCAAGCTGAAGTTCGGTAATGTTACCGCCACCCGATATTCTTGCAATTTCTGCGGCTCTGCCGTCAAAATCAAGTGTTTCTATTTTAGTGAATGTTTTATCATTGTCAACGGATTTCATTATTTTCATATGGCAGTCTGCCTGAGCCGCAATACGAGCAAGATGTGTAACGCAGATAACCTGCCTGCCCTTTGAAACCTCACCGAGTTTGAGCGCAATTTTCTCTGCTGCCGAACCGCTGACACCCGTATCAATTTCATCAAAAATGAGGGTACCGATATTATCTTTATCGGAAAGAACATTCTTGATTGCAAGCATAATTCTTGAAAGCTCGCCGCCCGATGCTATCTTTGCAATGGGCTTCGGCTCCTGACCGGGGTTTGCGCTGATTAAAAATTCTATTGCATCCGCACCCTTTGATGTAAGTGCAGTCTGTTTTCTGTCAACAACAAATGTCACTTTCGGCATATCAAGAAATTCAAGTTCCGCCATAACGCTCTTTTCAAACTCTGCGGCGGCATACATTCTGCTTTTGGTAAGCTTTGCCGAAAGAATCTTTATTTCATCAGAAAGAGCATAGAGCTTTTCTTCAAGCTCGGATATTCTCTCATCGGAGATTTCAATTTCGTTCTTTTCTTTTTGTGCTTTTTCAAGATAATCCAGTATATCCGCTTCTTCTTTACCGTATTTCATCGACAGACGGTAAAGAAAATCAAGCCTTTCGTTGATTGCGGTCAGCCTTTCGGGATTATAGTCGAAGCTGTCTAAAAGTGCTCTGACTTCTGTCGAATAATCGGCAAGCTCATAAGCAATTCCTCTTATGCCCTTTGCACTGCTTTCGGCACTTTCGTAGTATTTCGCTGCTCTTTCAAGCTCACCAGCACAATCCTCAACACCCGTAAGAATTCCGTTTTCGCTTTTGAGAGCGGAATATGCATTTTCAAGAGCTTTGATAACCTTACTGCTGTGTTGAAGAAGTTCCTTTTCTTTTGAAAGCTCATCCCTTTCGCCGACTCTGACATTTGCGGCAGTTATCTCATCAATCTGAAAGCTGAGATAATCGAGCCTTGCCGCTTTTTCATCCCTTGTGTCATAAAGAGAATCAAGCTCTTTCTTAACCGAAACAAGATTCAGAAAGACGTTTCTGTATTCAGCTCTCAGACTTTCGTTTTCGGCAAGACTGTCGATAAATCCGCAATGCTTATCGGGCGAAAGAAGAGCCTGACTGTCGTGCTGACCGTGTATGTTTATCAGACCCGCGCCTATTTCTTTCAAAGCAGAAACCGTTGCAGGACAGCCATTGATTCGGCAAGTATTTTTACCCGACAAGCTGAGTGAACGGCTCAGCACAAGGGTATTATCGGGCATTTTTTCTATGCCCATTTCATCGAGAATATTTCGGGTTTCCTCACCGATATCCGCAAACGAAGCATAGACCTTTGCACTGTCGCTGCCCGAACGGATAAGCTCTCTGGACGTGCGTTCACCCAACACGGCATTAATCGCATCAATAACAATAGATTTACCCGCACCCGTTTCACCCGTCATAACATTGAGTCCGCTGTCAAACTCAAGCTCTGCGCTCTCAATAACGGCAATATTCTCGATTTTGAGACCGATTAACATAATGCTTTATTCTTCCCTTCAGGAAATCAGTTCCGAAATTGCGTCTTTCATTTTGCTTGCGTGCTCGGGAGTTCTACAAAGAGCAAAGATGGTATCATCACCCGCAAGAGTGCCGACAAGACCTTCCCAATGCATAGAATCAAGAGCTGCACACGCAGCCTGAGCCATACCCGTATAGCAACGGACAACAATTGTGTTACCTGCATAATCGGCAGAAATTACGGAATGAGCAAAAATGCTTCTGTACTTACCGAGAAGCTCACCCGAATCACCTGTATCTACCGCATAACGGCTTCTGCCGAGGTCATCAACTTTCTTAACAAGTCTTAAATCCTTGATATCTCTTGAAATTGTTGCCTGAGTAGTGTCAAAGCCTTCTACTTTAAGCATTTCGAGAAGGTCAGTCTGAGTTGACAGACAGTGCTGCTCAATAAGTCTGATTATCGCTTCATGTCTTTTCTTTTTCACAATATACGCTCCTTATATTTCAACGAAGTATTTAGGATAATCGATGAGAAATGATGACGGATGGCGTTTTTTCTGACCTGAAGGCGTATCGTGTATACGTCAAAGGCAAAAAACGGCAAATAAAAATTATATTTATTGGCGGCGGGATGTAAGCAACACACCCTACCCAAAAAATTTTATGTTCCGTAGCATTTATCTCGATTATTATCTTCTTTGTGCTAACTTTTTATATAAAATATCAATAAAATTATCCGACTTGATTCTGATAAAATTCGCTGTGAATTCCGCTCTTGAAACAACCGCTTTGCAGCCGGGTTCGATATTCATAGGCTCGGTACCGTCATTTGAAATGCAAAGAGGACAATCCTCTGCAGATTCAACGGTTATGACCGCATCGGGTCTGAATATAAGCGAGCGGTCAACAAGCGAATGCGGACAAAGCGGAGTCAGAAGAATGCTTTCAAGCTCCGGATCAACTATCGGGCCGCCTGCAGAAAGAGAATATGCGGTTGAGCCGGTCGGCGTTGAAACAAGAATGCCGTCGCAGAGATAGCTGTTAAAAACATTCCCGTCAAGCGATACATCTATTGCGGTCATACGCTGTTTTTCTTTATTTGTAATGAGAGTATCATTAACGCAGTAATCACAGCTTACGGTTTCGTTGCCGCAAATTATGCCCGTTTTGAGCATCAGTCTTTTGTCAAGAGTGTAATCACCCTCAATAAGTCTGGAAAGCAAAGATAATTCGTTATCTTCAAGACCTGCCATAAACGCAAGCCTTCCTGCGTTAACTCCGAGGATTGGTTTCTGCTTTACCGCAGCAAGCTTTGCGGCATGAATTATCGAGCCGTCGCCGCCGATTGCAATCACCGCATCACAACCGTCAATAGCCTCATTGGACGATAAAAATTCTGCGCCCGTAAAAGCAAATTCGTCTTTGAACTCATAATCAAAGCAAAATTCTGCACCGAGATTCTTAAGGCTTTTGCAGATTCCCTCTGTTACACCGAAAGCTTCTTTACGGGTTAAATTCGGCATAAGAGCAATTCTCATTCTCCTGCCCCCGATTCTTTATCAAGATTCTCATGTGAACGCTCAACAAGCTCTGCAACAGAGCTGTTCCAAAGCATTTCACCCGCATCACATTTTTCTATGTACATAAGATATTCGATATTTCCCTCAGGACCTTTTATGGGTGAAAAATCAACATCGATAACCTTAAATCCGTTTTCACTCGCAAAAGTTGTAATGTTTCTTACAACATCTTCGTGCACCGCTTTATCTCTGACAACACCTTTTTTGCCGATATTTTCCCTGCCCGCTTCAAACTGAGGTTTGATAAGGCATACAGATTGACCGCCGTCACGCAGAAGAGTATGCATAACGGGAAGAATAAGCTTCAGCGATATGAATGATACGTCAACAGATGCAAAGTCAACCTCATCGGGCACCTGCTCACGGGTAACATAACGGAAATTCGTACGTTCAAGATTTACTACTCTTTCGTCGCAGCGAAGTTTCCATGCAAGCTGACCATACCCGACATCGATTGCATAAACTTTTTTTGCACCGTTTGTGAGCATACAGTCGGTAAAGCCGCCCGTTGATGCACCGATATCCATACAAATACAATCTTTAAGATTCAACCCAAAGCTTGAAACAGCTTTGTTAAGTTTAAGTCCTCCGCGGCTTACAAAAGGATTTACCGCTCCCCTGACTTCAATTACATCGGTTTCTTTAACATTGACTCCGCCTTTTAGTGCCTTCTGACCGTTGAGATAGACACTGCCCGCCATTATCATCGCCTTCGCCTTTTCTCTTGTTTCGGCAAAGCCTCTTTCGAAAACGGCAACATCCAGCCTTAGTTTTTCACTCATAAAGAAACCTCGTTTTCTATCTGAAGAGCCATTTTTTCGGGACTCATCGAATATTTTTCCATCAGTCTTGAAACACTTGCGTGGCTGACAAATTCACAGTCAACCGCAGTTATTGAATATTTTCCACCATAGCCATTTTCAATCAGCTTTGATGCAAATTCTTCGGCAACACCGCCGCATCTCATACCTTCTTCAAAGAAGAAAATATTTTCTGCATCACGTGCCGCGTTTACCGCATCATCGGGAAGCGGTTTGATTTTATTGAGTTTTATTATTTTGATTTCTACGCCTTTCTCAGCAAGCATTTTCTGCGCTTTAAGCGCATTGAAATAAAGTCTTCCGTAAGTCACAAGCGCGTTTTTTGCCTCAGGATTACCTGTAACGGAATAATCACCGATTTCAGTTTCAACTTCAATATTGTCGGGCATGCTTCCTCTCGGATATCTGACAATAACAAGATTCTCGTCTTTATAGAATGCATTATAAAAAGCCTTGCTCATTTCCGCATAGGTTGCAGGAGAATAAACTGTTGTGTTGGGAATGCTTCGTGCAATTGAAACATCAAAAAGACCCTGGTGGGTTTCACCGTCCTCGCCGACAAAGCCCGATCTGTCAACGGCAATAACGGTTTTTCTGCGCTGAAGCGCACAGTCGTGCACAAGCTGGTCAAAGCATCGCTGAAGAAATGTTGAATAAACTGCAAAAACGGGTATCATACCACCTGCAGAAAGACCGCTTGCAAAAGTAACTGCATGCTCCTCGGCAATACCGACATCAAAAAATCTTTCGCTATATTCCTTTGAGAATTCTTCAAGACCAGTGCCGAGCGCCATAGCGGCAGTTATCGCACAGATACGCTTATCTTTTGAAGCAAAATCACAGAGTATTTTGCCGAATTGCGCCGAAAAACTGTCGCCCGAGCTTAAAGGCTCACCCGTAATAACATCGAATTTTGAAATGCCGTGGAACTTCTCGGGAGAAAGCTCTGCAAAATCATAACCTCTTCCCTTAAGAGTATTTACGTGAATAACGACGGGTACCGACACCATTTTTGCGCTATCCATTGCCTCACAAAGACCGTTTATGTCGTGGCCGTCAATGGGGCCGATATATCTGAATCCCAGATCCTCAAAAAATGAGCTGGAATAAATTATATTTTTCAAGGTTGCTTTTAATTTAAAAATGTGGTTTGCAAGAGATTGACCGACAACGGGAATTTTCTTGAGCGTTTTTTCCGTACCTGCTTTGAAGCGATAATACTCGGGTTTTGCTCGAACCTTAGCAAGATATCGTGCCATTGCTCCGACATTCTCGGAAATCGACATCTCGTTATCATTAAGAATAACAATTAGCTTTGAGTTCGTTGAGCCTGCGTGGTTAAGCGCTTCATACACCATTCCGTTGCCGAAAGAACCGTCACCGATAACCGCCACAGCATAATTCTTATTGCCCTTGACCGCATTCGCCGCCGCAATACCTGCCGCCTGCGAAACAGAAACACCTGCATGACCTTCATAAAAGCTGTCGTGCTCACTTTCATCAGGGCGCACAAATCCAGAAATGCCATCCTCACATCTGAGGGTTGAGAAGCCATCAAATCTACCTGTGAGAAGCTTGTGAGCATAAGCTTGATGACCGACGTCCCACACAATCTTGTCGTCAGGTGAATCAAACGACTTGTGAAGGGCAACAGTCAGCTCAACCGTGCCGAGATTTGATGCAAGATGACCTCCGTTTGATGCAACGGTATCAATCAATTTCTGACGGATTTCGGTGCAGAGCAGCTCAAGGTCACCATCGCTGAGTTTTCTCACATCGGACGGTTGTTTTATATTTGAAAGAATATTCAGTTCCTGAATATGATTATCCATAAAAATCAGTTTTTTCTGGTTGAAAGCATATCCGCAAGCTCAATCAGAAATTCTCCTTCATTGCCGAAAATTTCAAGTGATTTTTTTGCATTTGCCGTTAATTCCGAAGCATAACGCGACGACTCTTCAAGCCCAAGAAGCGAAACATAGGTTGACTTTTCATTTTCACTGTCGCTACCGATAGGTTTACCGAGCGTTTCTTCATCACTTGTCACATCGAGAATATCGTCAACTATCTGGAATGCAAGACCGATATTATTGCAATATTCTTCAGCAGCTTTTATCTTTTCCTCATCTGCATCTGCGGCAATGCAGCCGAGAACAGCAGATACCCTTATCAGTTCGCCCGTTTTACGTCTATCCGTTGCTCTGACCTTATCAAGAGAAGCTGATTTGCCTTCATTGGCAAGGTCCATAACCTGGCCCGCTATCATTCCCGAACATCCGGCGGCTTTTGCAAGTTCAAGACCCGCTTTTGCCTTTGCCTCACCGCTGATACCGTCTGCAGAAAGCACAGTTTCAAACGCGAGTGTAAGAAGAGAATCGCCTGCAAGGAGTGCGTTCGCCTCGCCGAAAACCTTATGGCTTGACGGTTTTCCCCTTCGCATATCATCGTCATCCATACAGGGTAAATCATCGTGAATAAGCGAATATGTGTGTATCATTTCAACACCGACAGCAAACGGAATCGCTTTTGTGAAATCTCCGCCGCAGACACGGCAGAACTCAAGAGTCAGCATCGGTCTGATGCGTTTGCCGCCAATTTCGAGCGAATACGCCATAGCTTTGAGCATAAGCTCAAGACCCGACGATTCTCTTCCGCCGAATGATTTTTCCGAAACGTATTCCGATATCGCACTGTTGATTAATTCAACATATTCTTTGCTTCTTTTATCAAAATCAGACATCAGTTTTCGCCCTTTCCTGCGGTGAGCTCGGTAATTTTAAGTTCCGCCGCATCAAGACTTTTTGCACATTTTGCGGCAAGCACCGTGCCTTCCTCATAGAGCTTCATCATATCTTCAAGCGGAAGATTGCCGTTTTCGAGCTTGTCCACAATCTCTTCAAGACGTTCAACCGCTTTTTCGTAGTTCATTTTTTGCATATCAGTTAACCTTCACTTCCGTTACTTCGCATCCGATATTTCCTCCGCTGAGCATAACGTCGATTTTGTCGCCTTTCTTGACGGAATTTATATCGGATATTATTTTACCCTCTTTGCTTGCAACTCCGTAACCTCTTGCGAGAATTTTGAGAGGACTCATCGCATCAAGCTTTGCACAGAGAGAAGAAAAATCCTTTTGCTTCTCGGCAACATTCTGCTTCACAGCCGAGTCCATCGCCATAACTGCTCTGTCGCACCTGACACATAGACTATCAATATAGTTTTTCGGACTCAGTCGCTCAAGCGATGCTTTTCTGAGTTCAAGCAATGCACGTTGAGTGCCGATTCTTTCCGCAACAGCAGAATCCATTCTCCTGAAAGCGGAGAGAAGCATTTCTCTTTGCTGAAAACTGTCGGGCACCGCAAGCTCCGCCGCCGCAGACGGAGTCGGAGCTCTTAAATCCGCAGCGAAATCGCAGATGGTGAAATCGGTTTCGTGTCCTACCGCCGAAATGACGGGAATTTCACTTGCCGCAACAGCTCTTGCGACAATTTCTTCATTGAATGCCCAAAGTTCTTCAATCGAACCGCCGCCTCTGCCGACAATCAGCACATCTGCCGCCTTCTTCTCATTAAAAAGCTCAATTGCGGCTTTTATCTGAGGTGCGGCATAATCACCCTGAACCGCAACAGGGCAAAGAACAAGCTCCGCAAGCGGAAATCTGCGTGAGATGACATTTATAATATCCCTTATCGCCGCACCGGTCGGAGAAGTTACAACACCAACACGTGCAGGGTATACGGGAATTGGCTTCTTTTTTTCTGAATCAAAAAGACCTTCTTTTGCAAGCTTGTTTTTTAACTGTTCAAAAGCAAGGCTGAGAGCACCCGTACCGTCGGGCTGCATATCATCGATATAAAGCTGATACTGACCGTCACGTTCAAAAACCGCAACTCTGCCCCGAATGATAACGCTCATCGAATTTTCAGGCATAAATTTCAGCCGCATATTTGCAGATTTGAACATAACTGCCTTTATCGAAGAATTTTCATCCTTGATGGTCATATAATAATGACCCGTTTTATAGTGGTTGGTAAAATTCGAAATTTCACCTTCAACAAAAACCGTTTGCAGGTTCATATCCTGCTCGATTATCGATTTTACATATCTGTTAAGCTGACTGACACTCAGCACAACGCCGTTGCTCATTCCGAACCAGCTCCTTTCAGAGCCGCAAGCAGAGCTATACCCGCCGCGTTATCGCACGAAAAATCCGGCTCGGCAAAGCTTGCACCGAATCGGCTTTGGATTTTCTCCCTGATAATTGAATTTGACATTACTCCGCCTGCAAAAACGAGCGGAAGATTGCCGTATTCCGATATTGCATACTCTGTCATTTTTTCGAGTGTCTTACAGATAAAATCAAGACAATATCTTGCAACGTTCTCTTTGGCTTCACCATTATCGAGCATCTTACGGCACTGATTCTCAAGACCAGAAAGACTGCAGTTTCCGTTTTTTACACAAACCTTAGGATTGTATTTTTCATTGCTCCGAAGTGCAAGCTTTTCAAGTTCTTTTCCGCAAGGGAAACGCAGATCCATCATCACTCCGCAACGGTCAACAGCCTGTCCGCAATTGAGATCAAGCGTTTCTCCGATAATCTCAACGCGAAAAGTTTTTTGGACATCAGGAGTAACAAGAAGCATTTCGCTTGTCCCGCCCGAAACGTGGAAAGCAATGAATTTTTCTTTCATCAGTTCGGTTTTACCACACGAGTAAAGCGCCGCCGCAATATGACCGGACTGATGAGAAAAGCCGTAAACGGGTTTTCTAATCGCTGCACCGATGCAGTTTGCAGCATTTACACCGACAAGAAAACACGGCATATAAGAGCCTTCCGCATCCCTCGGTTTTTCAGAAACACCGATTGCATCAATCTCACCGCCGAACTCAGCAAAAGCTTCGCACATCAGCGGATAAAGCCTCGAGGTATGATGAAAAACGGCATCGCTCTGGCGAAGCCCCTTTTCACCCTCTTTGACGGGTAAAAGAAGCTTCTTCTGGAGCATAATACCGTTTTCACTGTCATAAATACAAACAGATGTTGTGTAATTACTGGTATCAATTCCGAGAGTACGCATTACTTAAGTTCCTTTGATGCGGTGCCGAGAAGTCCGTTAACAAAAGCCGCATCATCTTTAGCGGCATATTTTTTACAAAGTTCAACAGCCTCGTTAATTGAAACACCCGCAGGAATGTCATCAAAATAAAGAATCTCGCATACTGCAAGTCTGAGAACCGCAAGAGCAACCTTTGAAATTCTGCTGAGTTTCCAACCTACAGAATATTTTTCGATGACAGAATCAATGTTCTCAACATTTTCCCATGTCTTAAAAAGGAGCGATTTAACAAAATCACTTCCTGTTATAACTTCGTTTTCTATTGCGAAATCATAAAGTTCCGCAATCTCGGTTTCTTCATTAAATGCTTTTTCGAAAAGCAGGATAAATGCCTGCTCTCTTTCTTCACGTCTTGTCAAAATATTTCCCTCCGGGAAGGGCACAGCCCTTTTGATACCCGAATTATACCACTAATTTTATAAATATACAATATCTATTTTAAAAAATATTTATTAATATTCCATTTCAGTTATAGAGATATTATCCACGGGATATCCTGTCTGCTCAACAGCAATTTCTTTTATTTTGACAATCGCAACATCATCAATCGAGCCGTTTTCAACAATAATTTCTGCATTTCCTTTGTTGAGAATAACAAGATTTTCGCATCCGACTTTTGCCGTGATAAGATTTTCGATATCGCTTTCGAGAGAAATTGAATTAGAAAGTTCCTCAAGCATCTCTCCTGCCTGGCGTGCAACAGTTTCTGATGAAGCACTGTCTTTGATAACTTTGTTAAGTGCTTCGGCAGCTTCGTCGTGAGCAGTTCTGCGGCGAAGCTTTGCGCTTGCAAAATATTCGTTTGCCATAGCCTGTGCGGGCGCATCCTCGAGCACTGCATCTGTTGAAATGACATAGCGTGCATCACCGAGATTTGCACCTTCCTGCACAACAGGCTGAGTTGTTGCCTGAGGTGAGGGTGACGCCGCACTTTCAACATCGGGGCGTGTGTAATACCAATTCACAAACACTGCCGCACCGAGCGCTATGATAAGAGTAGCAAGCAAAAGCTGTCTTTTTCTGATAATCATTGTATAATCCTCCAATAGTATGTATTTTTATGCATATGCAATCAATTCATTTTCGCAACGCTTACGCAAGCAGCGGATATATCAAGAAGAGCTGTTACAGCTTCAATTATCCTCACCCTCACAATGTCGGAGTCTCCGCCTTTGCACACAACCGCAACGCCCCTTATTTTCGGTTCCGCAATCTTAACAACTATTCCTTTTTCGCCAGATTCTCCGTCAATAATAACATACTCATCCTTACGCTCAACTATGTTTTTGCCGTTCGGGTCGATATTTTCTCCATAGTCATAATCGTGAAGATATATCTCTTCGCTGCCACTTTCGAGTGTTATCATCACCTTGGTTTCTCCCGCTCCTTCAATCGATGAGATGATTGATGTCAAGCGGTTTTCAAGCTCCGAAACATAATCATCCGCACTGTAAGCCGCAACAGTTGTTGTTACCGCATCAGCAATCGGTTCGCTCTTCGTTATTTCGCTTAATATGAGTGCTACCGCGCCAATAAGAAGAAATGCAACAGCAAAAAGTCTTTTTTTGCTCAGTTGTGTGCCTTCGGATATTTTTTTTATCAGTTTTTTTACTGTCGGCATTATGCTGTTCACATCAGAATACCATTCCTTATTATTATCGGAACCCCCAACACATCTTCTGCTTCGGTTTGAAAATTCAGAACAGATTCGGGATTTTCCGAATTAATTTCAAGCTGTATATCCTGTATAATTATACTGCTGTATTCATCAAGATATGCATTTATTTTCACGTTACAAACCGTAATCAAACACTTACCTGCAATCTCAACAAGCTGTTTTTCGACCGTATCTTTGCAGCTGTCAAGCACCTGTTCTTTCAGCGATTCTCCACAATCCGAAACAACATCGAAATCTGCAAAAGCGGGTATGCCGAAATCGGAATTTCCAAGCTGAGCAAGAGGGGTACAAACAGTTGCAACAACAAATATTCCTGCAACGGTACGCACAGCTTTTTCAGCATTTCCTCTCGGCGATACCGCACACACAAATGTGCCTGCCGCAGCGGCGATAATCAGGCAAAGCGTCCATTGTCTGAAAGCATCCAATGTTTTAACCTCCTGTTTTTATGATTGCAACCAATCCCGTCGATACAACAAAAACAAGCATGCACAACAGAAGAAGCGTGTTTATCATCGAAAATACAAACGAGATATTTTTCAATATTTCGGCGCACACCCGGCAATCAAACAAATCCCCCAACATACTTGCCGCTTTTACAGAAACAACCCATAAGGCAAGATTTATTATCACCGGAATACAAATCAAAAAAACTGCCATAACAGCATAGAAAGCAACGGTATTTTTAAGTAAAGCTAAACTGCCGACAACTGAGGAATACGCCTCTCCTATTGCTCCCCCGACAACAGGAACAAAAGTGTTTGCCGCAAGCTTCACACCTTTATTAATAAGTCCGTCGGCAGATGAAGAAAGCATTCCTTTAAGTGCAAGAAATCCCGTAAATAAACTCGCCGCCGAAGCAAGCAATGTGGTGAATGTTTTTCTTATCATATCACTTATTGCAGATAGCCTGAGTGTCGGCATCATTGCACCTGTCATTCCGAGTGCCCCCGATATTCCCGCAAGCGGAAGTGCAAAGTTATGCCCGAATGCAGATATAAATTCCGCTGCTGCAAACGTTGCACTTTTATATGTCAGAGATAAAGTAGGATTTCCGCTCGCGGTAACAACGCCTGCAAGCACGGGAATCAAAGCCTTCTCGAAAGTGCAGCAGGCTTCAGTTGCGGAAACAGCGGCCTTAATTGCATCGGATGCAGGCAAAAACACACCTGTAATCATTATACAACCGCTGACGATATTAAGAGCAATTCTGCTTTTCTCATCATCAGGAAAGAACGATGAACACACACTGACAAGAATAACCGTTCCCGAGGCGGTCAAAAAGCCTTTGAGAGGAAGCTTTAAACCTTCCCGAAAGATATCTGCCAACAAATTAAACACTGCACCGCCGGAAACATCAAACATTTTTTCGAATTCAACATCTTCGCATCCGAGTTTTTCAAGATACTCCGACGTTTCGTCACTGAGATAATCCGAAAGATCCTTTGCTCCGCTCGCTTCAAGCTGTTCTTTATAGTATTCATCGATATTCACCGCATAAGACGGAACAGAAAACACAGAAATAAAAATAATAAACAATAACAGTTTTTTCATAAACATTCAGGAATTAAGCAATCCTATCGCTATTTCGGCAACGGTTTTAATCATTGGCATTGCTATCACAATTGCGCCCAATCTGCCTGCAAGTTCAACTGCCGCCGCAACGGAAGAACAGGAATTGTCATAACATACATTCGCCGTAAACTGAGTCACAACGCATATTCCGAGAGACCTCAGAAGAACAGACACATTCTCTTT
Organism: Acutalibacteraceae bacterium; assembly: GCA_045576955.1. GTDB lineage: Bacteria > Bacillota > Clostridia > Oscillospirales > Acutalibacteraceae > CAG-177. The sequence continues at coordinate 15,281 of JAZNHM010000021.1, forward strand.
TTCAATTCCAGCAAGGCTCATCATATCATCAACCTCAGATGTCACTCCGAGTAGACTTTCCGAAAGCATAATGACGATAACCGATGCACCGCCAATTATAACTAACGGTGCAATTTCAGGCTTTATCTGACGCAGAAGCGCATAGAACATCACAGTCAAAAGAGCGATAAATGCAACCTTTACTATTTCCATATCAGAAATCGAGCATGGATTTCACGGTATCCAGCAAGCTTGAAAACTGAGGAATAAGCATCATCAGCACCGCAACAATACCTGCAAGAATTGTTATAAGCGCATAATCGTCACGCCCGGAACGAACAAGAATGGAATTAAGTATAGCAACTATTATTCCAACCGCCGCTATCTTTATCACAACAGATATATCCATAAATCACTCACCTCAGATTATCAGTATTGCAGCTGAAACGCCGAGCATTATACCGAGCGCCGGAAACAGCTTTGTATATTTTTTACTCTGCTCCTCTTTTTCCTCAAGCAGTTTGCAAAAAATACGTTCATAATATTCACAGCATAAAAGCTGACCCTCGATGTCTGTTGTTCCGAGATTTTCTCCTAACTGAATAAGATACGGCAGGGATTCCGGTATCAGCCTGCAAAGTTCTTTTTCACCCTTTATGCTTTCTTTCCACGATACACCGAACGTTTCACCGCTCTCAATCTTTTTTATGCACGCCGAAACAAAACCGAGCGATTTTATATTTTCATTATCGTTAAGAAACATCAGCATTGACTGAAGCGGCAGATGTGCATAACGAAGCTGTGTTCTGATTATCCCTATCATCATCACGATGTTTTCGAGAATTTCAGTTTTTCTGCCGTAAAACGATGCAAAATAGAACCCTGAGAGTGAAATCCCCAAAGCCACAAAAACAACGGCAGTAATCTTAATCAATCAACTCACCTGCCCTGAAAACACGTTCCAAACGCCCCGCATTAACCGCAGAAAGCAAAACAACATTCCGGAATTCACCGCTTACCAGCAGACGTTTCAAAATCGGCTTTGCACGAAGCTCACGTTCATCCCTTGCGTGAATACTCAATGCAAAGTTCACGCCGCTGTTAAGACCCGTTTCAATCGCAGAAACTTCCGCAAGCGATGCGATTTCATCGCAAATTATAATATCGGGAGAAAACGAACGCAATCCGATAAGAATTCCTTCTTCCTTCGGATAACAAGAAATGAGGTCGCAGTTAATACCGAGGTCGTTCTGCGCAACACCAGAAACGCCTGCTCCGATTTCGCACCTTTCGTCGCAGACAAAAGTCTTGTACATTCTTCCTCTTTCTGTCCCCGAAAGCTGACGTGCAAGGTCACGAAGAATCGTTGTTTTTCCGCTTGACGGCGGTCCGGCAACAATGACAGATGAAAGTCCGTCAGCAAAAATTCTGCTGTACAGTTCATCTGCCGCACCTTTGATTTCCCTTGCTATTCTGATATTTATGCAGCACACATCTCGGACCGCGGTTATTTTTCCGTTTTCGGAAACCGCCGTGCCTGCAACCCCTGCTCTGTGACCACCGGAAAGAGTAATATAACCCCTGTTAATTGCATCGGTAAAACTGTGAACCGAATATCCGCAAAGTTTTATAAAAATATCAGAAACCTCTTTTGCATCGGTTTTCAGATTCAGTTCGGAGTAAATATCCGTCGGTCTCCCCGTGCAAGAAACAAACTTTGCTTCATTCCGAACAATAATAACAATGGGTTTCCCTGCGCGAAGTCTTATTTCACGGATATTCTCTTTTTCTTGGTTTCCCATTGATAAAAATACGTCTGAAAGTCTTTGCGACAGGCACTGCGCCGCAACATCAAATCTTTTTATGTTATTCATCTTAACTCCAATATATTGCTTCTTGTCCGAGTTTAGAACTTATACTTTTGAAAAGTATATTTACAGATTGTTCACTTGAAATAACGGGAATAATATGATATATTGATTATAATTATATTGGTAATGTTTAGTAATATTTTCGGAGGATATTTTTATGACAGTTCCAGAAAACACCCTGCAAAAGAAGCCATCGCTTCTCAAGCGGTTTTTTGCAAACAATTCCTACTGCTGGCTTTCGTGCCTCTGCACGGCAGGAATTATGATGCTTGTTTATTACTGCTATGACCTTATTCCGTTCGGTGATAAAACAATTCTCCGAATGGACCTTTATCATCAATACGGTCCTCTTTTCGCAGAATTCTATGACAGGATAACAAACGGCCAGACACTTCTTTATTCGTGGCAAACAGGTCTGGGCTCACCGTTCCTCGGCAACTTCTTCAACTACCTGTCAAGCCCGAGTGCGATAATCATGCTAATCCTTGGTCATAAGAATATGCCCGAGGCAATCGCAGGTATGATTCTTCTCAAAGCGGCGCTTTCTGCAGCATCATTCACCTATTATCTCAAGCGTTCACAGGAAAGACACGACTACACAACAGCGGCTTTCGGCGTTCTTTATGCAATGTGCGGCTATTTTGTTGCGTATTATTGGAACGTTATGTGGATAGATGCAATGGTATATTTCCCGATGGTTATCCTCGGAATTGAAATGATAATCAGGCACAGAAAGCCCAAAATTTACATCGCATTTCTCGCCCTCACCCTTGTTTCAAGCTATTATATGGGATATATGACCTGCATATTCTCGGTCATTTATTTCATCATTTATTATTTCTCATGTTTTGAAGGCTCAAGTCTTCACGAATCAACGCCTTACACTCTCAACGAGAAAGGCGAAAAGAAATACTCCTTCAAAAACAAGATTAAAGGTAGCCTTTTCCTCAGAAGCGGATTCACCTTTGCATTTTCAAGCATTGCAGCTGCTGGTCTTGTTGCTTTCGCATTGATCCCCACCTTCTTCATCCTTCAGAATTGCTCGGCAACATCGGGCACTTTCCCATCAGATTATAAATCATATTTCTCGATTTTTGATTTCCTCGCAAATCATCTTGCAAGCGTTGACCCGACAATCAGAAGCAGCGGTGAAGATGTTCTTCCCAATGTATATTGCGGCATCGCAACACTTATGCTTGTTCCGATGTATTTCTTCACGAAATCGATTTCTCTCAAAGAGAAAATTGCGCACGTTTCGATTCTCGGCATCCTTTTCTTCAGCTTCAACACAAATATCCTCAATTATATCTGGCACGGATTCCATTATCCCAACGATCTCCCGTACCGCTTCTCGTTTATGTATTCCTTCATTCTTCTTATGATTGCATACAAAACATTCACAAGACTTCACGAGTTCAGCGGCAGAGCAATTCTCGGCTCGGGATTCGCCGTTGTGGGTTCAATAATTCTTATCCAGGAAATCGGTTCAAAGAACGTTGAGGAAATTTCAATTCTCATCAGCCTTGTTTTTGTTGTTACCTATTGCCTTGTTTTTGCTCTTATGAGAGATAAAAAATATCAGCAGTCGGCAGTTGCAGTTCTTCTTCTCTGCTGTGTAATCGGCGAAATTGCCTGCGCGAACACAGACAGATACAGTATGGATCAGCCTAAGCAGAATTTTGTTGGCGATTACAGTGATTTCAGAGAACTTAAGGAACAGCTTGACGAGCACGACGGCGATGATATGTACCGCATGGATTTAACCTATAACAGAGCAAGAATGGACCCCGCTTGGTTCGGCTTCAACGGCGTTTCAACATTCTCCTCTATGGCGTACGAAAGACTTTCCAACGTTCAGAGCGACCTCGGTTTGTACGGCAACTACATCAACAGTTACACCTATCATCTGCAGACACCCGTCTACAATATGATGCACTCGATAAAATACGTTGTTGACAATAATCAGTCTGTCACCGTTGAGCCCGACTATTTCAAAGAGCTTATGACCGTGGGCAACTTCACCGCACACGAAAACAAATATCATCTTCCTATCGGCTTCGGTGTAAATAATGACACAACAGAATGGATTACCGACCTTACAAATCCGTTTGCCGTACAGAGCGACTGGTTTGAATATGCAACAGGTGTTTCAGACGTTTTCGGTATGATGAACATTGATGAAATTCAATATTATAATATGGATGAAATCACATCAGGACTTGAAACGGGAGATATATATTACACCAAGACCGGCGCAGGCGAAGGCGAGCTGACATTCATTCTTAAAACAGAAGAAGCAAGACACTGTTACCTTTACGTTCATTCGAGTGATTTTGACGAGATTTCTATCACCGCTAACGGTGAAGAGCACACGCAAGCTATTGACGAGCCTTATATCTATGACCTCGGATTTATCACTCCCGATGAAGAAGTAATCGTATTCATCCAGATTGAAGATTCCGAATACGGTTATATTGATTTCTATCCCTATTACGTTGACGACGCAAAACTCAAAGAGGGTTATAAAATTCTTAAAAACAGAAGCCTTGATGTAACATCATTTGAAGAAACAAAAATCCAGGGTAATGTAACCGTTGACGAAGACTGTATGTTCTTCACTTCAATCCCCTATGACACAGGTTGGAGTGTAAAGGTTGACGGCGTTAAGCTTGATGAAAGCGAAATCACCGCTCTTGTTGATTCATACCTTTGCTTCAAACTCAGCGCAGGTACTCATACAATCGAACTCAGTTATATGCCCGACGGACTTATCGTTGGCGCCTGTGTAAGCGTATTCACGGTCATTGCTCTAATTGCAGCAGCAATCTTCTTCAAGAAGCGCAGAGAAAAAGGTGTTCTTGCACCGTTTGAATACATTCCTCCCTATGAGTTTGAGGAAAACGAAAACACTGACCCCGTAAGCGTTGAGCTTGATATTCCTGAAGAGATTCAGACAGACAGCGAAACAACAGAAGAACCGGAAAATTCCGCAACCGAAAGTACTGTTACCGACGAAGAAATCGCTGAAGAAGTCTCGTCCAAAGAACTCTCTGAGGTTAATGATGAATCTGAATTTCAGGAAGAATCAAATAATGAAGATATAACAGAATAAACAAAAAAGACTACAAGCCTGCAAAAGCAGGAATGTAGTCTTTTTTTGGTAATTCAATTACTTTACGTGTTTCATTGTCAAATCAACCGCTTTTTCAATATCAACTGTTCCGACCCCGAAAATTGAAGTATGAATTTTGCCGTTTACGGGTTTCTTCCAGTATTCATCTATGCCGTCAATCGAATTGCGCATTCCGAGAATAGAGCCGACGGTCGCGCCGTTACAATCGGTGTCAAACGCCATTCCGACAGCTGTGCAGATTGATTTTCCGAAATCACCTTCGCCGTAGAGAAGAGCGGCGGTAACAATCATCGCATTTGAGATGGTATGGCACCAGCCGTGGTCAGTATGTTCATCGTATGCATCGTGAATCAGCGCAAAGCATTCATCAACAGTCATGCCGTTTTTGTAACCTTCAAGAATTTTCATAACTGATTCATAAAGTCTTGATGTTGCAGGAATTTCGGCAAGTCCGCCAAGAATAATATTTTCAATACTATCAGTAACTGCTGCGCAGGCAATCATTGCAGAAGCGAACATTTCACCGTAAATTCCGTTTTTAACGTGGGAAATGCAAGCATCGTTAAATGCCATTTCCGCGGCTTTTTCAGGCTTGCCGGGATTGATATACCCGAAGTAATCGCCTCTTATCTGTGCACCTATCCACTCACGGCAAACATTCTTATACATCGCCGATGCGGGCGGCTAAATGCAGTTTATAAAATTGACATAAGCAATTCTTTCGGCAGTAAAATAGGAATAAACAGACTGATATTTCATCCACGCAATGGAAACATCCTCACTGTCAAAGTTTCTTCCGCACTCCTCAACTATTTTCTGAGCAAGCACAACATAATTTGTGTCATCGTCAACAGGCATACCGTCAACAGTATCGGCGTATGCCTTGTTTTTGAGAAAAAATTTATACCGCGAATGCATATCTTCGGTGATATCCGTGCTGAGAATATATCTGTGCATAGGATAGTTGCCTGTTTCCTTGAGCAAAGGAATAAACTCATCGCTTCTGATACCCTCGACAGGTTTACCAAGAAGACATCCGCACGCTCTGCCCGTCCACGCACCGAGAATCTTTTTACGGAGTGTTTCCTCATCGGGTACACACTTTTCAAACCCATATGATTTTCTCAGCGCTTTGATTTCTTTGAGATCAGACGGCTCATTATACTTATAATCACACTGCATATCCGCATTGATTACCATTTCATAAATAACATCGCTCATACGTGTTTTATGCTCACTCGGCTCGAGTGCAGCAACAGCTTCAAATACTGCTTTGTATTTTTCAATGTCAAGTCCTTCCTCAATTGACTGATTATATTCAGCCA
>JAZNHM010000022.1:0-13225 GCA_045576955.1 Acutalibacteraceae bacterium
AGAGTAAAACTCTTGCAACAATCACATTCCAGAATTATTTCCGTCTTTATAAGAAGCTTTCGGGTATGACGGGTACTGCGATGACCGAGGAAACCGAATTCAATCAGATTTATAACCTCGACGTTATCGAAATCCCCACCAACAAGCCCATGATAAGAAATGACATGGCGGACGTTGTTTATAAAACGGAGCAGGCAAAATATCTTGCCGTTATTCAGACAATCGAGGAATGCCACGCAAAGGGTCAGCCCGTGCTTGTGGGTACCGTTTCAATCGAAAAATCGGAGCTTCTGAGTGCGCTTCTCAAGAGAAGAGGCATAAAGCACGAAGTCCTCAATGCAAAGCATCACGACAAGGAAGCCGAAATCGTTGCTCAGGCGGGTAAGGAAAATGCCGTTACCATCGCTACCAACATGGCAGGTAGAGGTACCGACATCAAGCTCGGCGGCAACTCCGAATATCTTGCAAAATCAGAGCTTCGCAGAAAGGGTTATTCAGAAGAACTTATCGCAGAGGCAACCGGTTTTGCAGAAACAGATAACGAGGAAATCCTTCAGGCAAGAGCCGAATATTCCGCTCTTGAAAAGAAATATGACGATGAAATTGCACCGGAAGCAGAAAAAGTTCGCGAGGCAGGCGGTCTTTTCATCATCGGTACAGAGCGTCACGAATCAAGACGTATCGATAACCAGCTCCGAGGCCGTGCGGGCCGTCAGGGCGACCCCGGCGCAAGCCGTTTCTTCCTCTCGCTTCAGGATGACCTTATGCGTCTTTTCGGCGGCGACAGAATAACGGGTATTATGAACACCCTCAAAACTCCCGAGGATATGCCTATCGAAGCAAAGATGATTTCAAACACCATCGAAAGCTCGCAGAAGAAGATTGAAGGCAGAAACTTCGGCATCAGAAAGAGCGTTCTTCAGTACGACGACGTTATGAATCGCCAGAGAGAGCTTATTTACAGACAGCGCAATCAGGTGCTTGACGGCGAGGAGCTCAAACCCGTCATTATGAGAATGATTGAGGGCAGCATCAACGATGCGGTTGATTTCTTCTGTTCAAGCAGTATGTCAAAGAACGATTGGAATATTGACGGTCTTCGTGATAAGTTCAAGGGCTGGCTCACAACTCCCGACGATTTCACCGATAACTTCGATAAGGAAGAAGCAAGAGAAATGCTTCTCGACAGAGCGCACAAGATTTATGAAGCCCGTGAAGAGCAGTTCGGCATCGGCGAAAACGGCGAGCCCATTATGCGTGAGCTTGAAAAGCAGATTCTTCTTCGCAACGTTGACAGACAGTGGATGGACCACATCGACGCAATGGACCAGCTCCGCAGAGGTATCGGACTGCGTGCATACGGTCAGACCGACCCCGTTGTTGCTTACAGAAACGTCGGCTCTGATATGTTTGACGGTATGACCGAGGCAATCCGTGAGGATACCGCAAGGCAGATTATGACTGTTGTTGTTAAGAGTCAGGAAGATACAAAGCGTGAGCAGACCGCAAAAATCACCGCAACAAGCGGTTCTTCCGACGGCACAGATAAAAAACAGCCCGTCAGAAAGAAAGAAAAAGCAAAACCCAACGATCCCTGTCCCTGCGGCAGTGGAAAGAAATATAAGAACTGCTGCGGCGACGTAAGAAAGCAGTAATAATGATTTCCCTCCGGCAGAAGTCGGGGGGATTTTGCTCATATCTTAATAAACTTGTAACTTTTTTGCTACCCATTTTGTAATTACGCCCCGATATAATCATAATTGTTCCGTAGGATTGAATTTTTCTGAGGTGAAACTGATGTATACCGTACTCGTCTGCGATGATGACATCGCGATTCTTGATTCCGTTGAAATTTATTTAAAGCTTGAGGGGTATAACGTGCTGCGTGCCGAAAACGGCAGGCAGGCGCTTGAGCAGGTAAGGAATAACGAAGTGCACTGCGTTATTCTCGACATAATGATGCCCGGTCTTGACGGACTTCAGGCAACGCTGAAGCTCCGTGAGATACACAACATACCCATCATTCTGCTTTCCGCAAAGAGTGAGGATACCGACAAAATAACGGGTCTTTCATTCGGTGCGGATGACTATGTGACAAAACCCTTTAATCCTTTGGAGCTTATGGCAAGGGTGAAATCGCAGATAAGACGGTTCACTTCGCTCGGCTCAATGGAGAAAAAGGAAGGCGTTATAACAACGGGGGGACTCTCGCTCGACGTTTTGGCAAAAGAGCTGACTCTTGACGGCGAAACCGTTAAACTTACAGCAACGGAATACGGAATTATGAAGGTGCTTATGGAGAATCTCGGCAGGGTCCTTTCCTCCGACCAGATTTATGAGGCGGTGTGGGATGAACCCGCGTTCGACTCCAAAAAGACCGTGACGGTACATATTAAACGCATCCGAGACAAAATCGAAATCAACCCCAGGGACGCAAAATACTTGAAGGTGGTGTGGGGCATTGGCTACAAAATCGAAAAATATTAAAGCAATAAAAATTACTGCCCTTGTTCTGGCGGTCGTGATGTTTCTTGCATCGGGTTTCTTCGGAAGTCTGTTTATAAGAAGCTTTGCGCATTATGCGGGCGACACAAGCAAAACTTATTTTGAAACTCCGTCCTTCCGCTGGCAGATGAATCAGTTCATAACAGATATGTTTCATTCGGCGCATTTTCTGACGGTCAACAGCATTGAAGATTTTCAGAAAACAGCCGACGGAAAAGACATAAATCAGAGATATCAGAAAGAGGCGGAGAGGGTTTCGCAGGCATTTGATTTGCTTGCAGGCTCGGGACTGAAGGTGCATTACGATGCACAGAACCGCTACCGTTATTCGCTTGTTTATAATAATATCACTTATTATCTCGATTATGAGGGCGGATTCATCTCCAAAGAGGAGTTTTCGGATCTTTACTATGTTGACCATTACGAAGAAGTCTATGCGGATGCGGAGTCAACAACAATTGTGCAGATTCCCGTTGAAATCGTTGATAACCAAATCGTATACACTCAGGTTCATGTCGAAAATCCCGAGCATGTCTATGACCCTCATGTCACGGGCAATGTTCCTGATTTTGTAAGCGATGTCAGCAAAGCGCTCAATACTCTTTATTCGGTTGACGGAAACTACTGCTACGGTGAAGTGACCAAGGATGATTTTATCAGTCTGGTTGATCAAAACCGCGAAAACGAGCTTGCGAATTCTTTCCATCGGAATAATGTCAACAAAAGAAGCATCAGCAATGTAAAGAACATCAACTATGCGATGATTTATAAATCGGGTGCGGTTGTCACAAACTGCGGAATAACCGCAACGGATACCGAGGAGCAGATTCTTGAAAAGCTTGTCGGCAGCGGCAGATTTGCTGAGGGTTACGTCAACGGCAAATATACATTATATAAGGGCGACGCACCCCAAGAGAGCAAGAGCGTTTTCGGTATGCTGCGCAGCTGGATGTTCAGCGATTATTATTTCAAAAGCGAACTTGAAACAAAGAATTTTCTTCACGGATATTACGAGGATGTTCAGGCGGCATATTTCGGAATTCCCGTTTACAAAGATGTTGACGGTTTTTCGATTTCCGAAAAAGCATACAGCGATTTCAGAGGCACTCATATTTATTCCCCCGCGATTCTTCTTGCTCTGACCGTTATAACTTTCTTGCTTGCGTGTGCGGCGGGCATTTATCTTATCGCAGTTGCAGGTAAAACGGCAAACGGAGTAAAAATCAACTTCACCGATAAAGTTCCCGCCGAAGTCAATTGGATTTTCGGCATCGCAACAATGGCGCTCCTTGCCTTCGTTGCTTTCTGCCTGGTTGTGGGTGAGTTTGACCCCGTCGGTCTTGCCGATGATTTCCTCGGAAGCGATGCCGCTTTTCTGACCGGCGCACTCAACAGCCTTTCTCAACTGACAAGCGAGCTTGTCGCTCTGTGCTTTTCAGGCTTCTTTATGATATGGACGGCACTCAATATGAGTCTTGCAAGGAATATCCGCAACAAAACTTTTATAAAGCATACGCTTTGTTATCTTATTATCAGGCTCATATTCAGATTGATTAAGTTCGTTTGCAAGCCGCTTGGAAAGTTCTTTAAATTCCTTTGGAAAAAGTCAAAGAGAACAGCCGAAAAAATCCAATATATTTTTACCTGCGACTATTCAAAGGGGCAGGGCACGAAGTTCAAGATTATCGCTTGTGTTTCCGCGTTGTTTTTTGTGGTTGCAACAATTATTTACTATCTGATTATAGGCGCAATTGCGGACTTTGAAGAAGTTACTGCTTTTGTGATGACCTTGTTCGGCATACTCGGTGATATTGCAATTCTCGGGTTCGTTCTTCTCATCATCGTTTCGGCAGACAGAATTTTTGAGGCGGTCAACGATATCAAAAACGGCAATCTCAACCGTAAAATTGATACAAAATATATGCCGCCGTTTATGAAACGCTTTGCGGAGGATATTCTTTCAATGCAGGACGGCTTACAGAATGCGGTTGAAAGCGCGGTTCGTGACCAGAGGATGAAAGCGGAGCTTATCACCAATGTTTCCCACGACCTCAAAACCCCGCTGACCTCAATCGTCACCTATGTTGACCTGCTCAAAAAGTGTGATATCGAGGGCGAGGATGCCAACAGATATGTAAGCATTCTTGACGAAAAAGCGCAGAAGATGAAGAAACTCATCGAAGATCTGGTTGAAGCGTCAAAGGCTTCGTCGGGCGCAATGGAAATCCACCCCGTGAAAATCAATCTCTGCGAGTTTGCGGCACAGGCAGTCGGTGAGCACGAAGATGAGCTTAAGAATAAAAACATCGAAATCCTGCTCCGTATGCCCGAATATCCCGTTCTTGCAATGGCGGATTCGCAAAAAACCTCACGCATTGTGGAGAACCTTTTCTCCAACATCAGAAAATATGCGATGAACGGCACAAGAGCTTATGTTGAGGTTTCAGAGGGTGAAAGAGAATGTTCCATTATATTCAAGAACATCTCTGCCCAGGCGCTTGATGTATCGGCGGATGAGTTGACTCAGCGTTTTGTCAGGGGCGATGTTTCCCGCTCAAGCGAGGGCAACGGACTCGGACTTTCAATCGCAAAGAATCTCTGCGAATTGCAGAAGGGAAAGCTTGAAATTTCAATTGACGGCGACCTCTTCAAGGCGACTGTCACTCTTCCCAGGGCATAATTAAACCCCCGTACAGACCCTACTGTACGGGGGTTAATATTATCCATTGGTTAAATTTCCGTTACCCTGAACGGGGATTGCTTCGCCGAGATAAGTCGGTTCAGGTTTGATGATTGAATAAACAAAATCCTTGTTCCTTGCAAGAATTTCGCGGATATCTCTGTAAAGCTGACCCGAGTAGCTTCTGGGGTTGGATGCAACGCCGTATGCTTCAAGTCCGAGCGCGCGTGCATCAAAGATCGCTCTGTAAAGGTGGTAATCCTGAGTTACAATCAATATCTTTTCAGCCTTGAAAATTTCTTTTGCACGGTACATACTCTCGTATGTCGAGAAACCTGCGTGATCCATAAAAACATTCTCGGATGCAATGCCTCTTTCGGTTGCGAAATCCTTCATAACATTGACCTCGTCGTAGTTTTCTCTGCCGTGGTCGCCGCTCATCAGCATTTTTTTACTTGCGCCGTTTTCATATAGCTCGATGCCCTGCAGAAGTCTGTCCTCAAGCATATGGCTGGGAGTGTTGCCGTGAACACCGCAGCCGAGAACGAGAATGCAGTCATATCCGCTGCCCGCGTTTTCGGGAGTGAGAATATATTTTTCGGTGCTCTTTTTAACAAAAAAATCTATGCCGAACACCGCGGCGGCGCAGATAATGCCGATGCAGATTACGGCGGAAACCAGTTTTTTTATAATCTTCATTTTAAATCCTTTCTGAACGATAAAAGACGGAGAACAGACAAACCGTTCTCCGTCTTTTATCGGATGGCTCTGACATTGTTGCTCACAAATGCAGAAAGTGGTCTTAAAACCACACTATATAAAAGTATACCCGATATTTTTTGTGGGGTCAACAGTTTTTTGGAAAATCTGAATTATTTTATTGATTAACAGTTGTTGAAACCGTAGCAACTGTTGTTTCGGCGGGTGTATCGGGCGCGGGAACAAGGAACTTTGCGCTGACCCAACCGCTGAATGAGTTATATTTTGCATATGCCCAGCCGGGAACGGATTTTGTGACATTGATAACGGTGCCGTTGGGGATTTTTGCAACAACGCTTGCCTGAGCGTGAGCTTCGGATCTCATATTAAGTACGCTGCCGGCAGTCTGAATGCGGTATGTGCCGCGTGCGATAACCTCGCCGCTGTTTTGTGAATCGGAAACGGGAGCAAGTGTTGTTTCAACGGGAATATATTCTTCCTTGACAGTTATTTTACCCCATTTTCCGTCTTTGAGAGCGAGGTAAGTGCCGTTTTCGCCCTGGATGATTGACATGAATATGAAGTCAACAACCGTTTCGCCTTTTTTATTGATGATTCCGAATCTGCCGTTTTTGCAGACAGGTGCAAGACCGTCTCTGAATCCGAATGCGCAGTCGCTTTCCATTGCATCCGCAGCGGCACAGGATTCTAACTCAAAGGGGATTGCGGTAACTCCGTTTTCGTTGATATATCCCCATTTTCCGTCTTTTTTAACAGCTGCAAGTCCGTCGGAAAAATCCATTGCATTTTCAAAAACAAGAGCTATATCAAGCCTGAGAATATGGCTCACATAGCCGTATTTTGCGTCCTCTTTTAGAGAACTTGCAACAGGGTAAAGACCGGGTGAGAGCATAACTTCGCTTGTTTTGACTTCTCCGGCATAGCCTTTTTCGTCCGTCCACGCAAGGTGGCGCACTTTTTCTTCCCAACAAGGGATGCGCTCGGGCGACTTAAGTCCGTGATACTGACGGCTTGTGACGGTTTTGGTATCCGCATCAACAAGAAGCAGATATTCGGAGCGTGGGCTTTCGGCTATGTAACGATAGTTTCTCCAGGAGTCACTGATAACGGAAAATTCATTGTGTTCCGCTTTTTCCGTAATTTTGCCCGAAAGCGTCATAATGCCCTTTTTGCCGGTTGAATAGTCGGTGAAAACAGCCATTTCTTCGTTGAGGCTCTTGATATCGGCTACATTTTCAAACCCTTCGGATGAGAATGTGTAGGTTGACGGAGCTTCTTCCTTTTTACTGTTTGTTGCAAGCTTTATTCCGACAAAAACCGCCGCAACAACAAGTGCCGTTATAACAACGGATAGAACAACGATTAATGCCTTCGGTATTCTTTTTCGCTTTTTGAATTTGATGTTTTTCATAAATTTCCCCCCACAGAAAATTCTTCCTTTTCAAGTATATCATAATATACGTTGCCGTACAATTACAAAATTGTGACAATACGGTTAATTTTTAATAAAGATTATTTTTATTCGCACTTGACTATTCAAAGATTATAATATATATTATAATAGTAAAATTATTCAAGGAGGAATAACAAATGAAAGTCTTTATGATCGGCGGCACAGGTCTCCTCGGCTGTGAAGCTGCAAGAATCTTCATCGAAAGAGGCCATCAGGTAAAGAGCGTTGCTCTTCCCCCTCTCCCCGAAGGTGCACCCATCCCCAAGGAAATGGAACTTGAATTTTGTAACATTTATGAGAAATCAGACGACGAAATCAAGGCAATGATGCAGGGCTATGATTGCTTCGTTTTCGCTGCAGGTATCGACGAAAGAGTTGAATTCCCTGCTCCCGTTTATGACGCATACTATAAGTACAATATCGCTCCCCTTAAGAGAATCCTTCCTCTTTGTAAGGAAATCGGCATGAAGAATGCTGTTGTTCTCGGTTCATACTTTGCATACCTTGCAAAGGAAAGACCCGACATGAAGCTTACAGAGAAGCATCCGTATATCAGAAGCCGTATCGACCAGGAAGAAGTTGCATTCTCATTTGCAGACGAGAACTTCGACGTTGCAGTTCTCGAGCTTCCCTACATCTTCGGTACACAGCCAGGCAGAAAGCCCGTTTGGGTTATCCTTATTGAGCAGATTAAGAGAATGGATAAGCTTCCGCTCACAATGTATCCGGGCGGCGGTACAGCTATGCTCACAGTCCGTCAGGTTGGCGAAGTTATCGTTGGCGCAGCTGAAAAGTCAAAGGGTGCAAAGGCGTGGCCTATCAGTATGTATAACCAGACATGGAAGGAATTCCTTAAGATTGTTTATGCTGCAAGAGGTATGGGCGACAACAGAAAGATTATCAGCGTTGCTCCCTGGATGATGAGAATGGGTCTCGGCGGCGTTAAGAAGGAATATGCTGAAAAGGGCATCGAAAGCGGTATTGACGTTGACGGACTTGCAGATATCATGGGTCTCAACCTTTTCATCGACAGAAAGTATTCGGTTGAACTCGGTGCAACAGAGGACGATATCAAGGCAGCTATCACAGATTCAATCAAGGTTAGCCAGGCAGTGTTCGACGGCACAGCAAAGCTCCTTGAAATGAAAGGCGAATAATTAAACATACGGGGCTGTTTTTAACAGCCCCTTTTTGAGTGAAAAGAGGTAATTTTATGTCTCAGCTTAAAATGTATTGGCTCAAAGGCACTCCCGTCAGAGACCTCGAGCTTCCCGAAGGATATTCATTGGTAAATTATAAGGATTGCATTGAAGATAAAGCAGCCTGGGTTGAGTGTTGCAAGAACGGACTTGTCGGTGACGATTGTGCCCCCGAATTCTTCGATGAATGCGTTGCCGATGTTGATGACTGTGTTCCCGAAAAAGACGTTTTCTTCCTTGACTATGAAGGCGAGCATATAGGTACCGTATCGGCTATCTTCCATCCCGAAGAGAAGGAAGGTCAGGTGCATATGGTAGGCATCAAGACCGAATTCAGAGGCAAGGGTCTCGGCAAATATCTCAATAATATTGCTGTTAAAAAGCTTGCCGCTCAGGATGCGGACTATATGTATCTCACAACCGACGAGTGGCGCAAGGGCGCAGTCAAGAGCTATCTTTCCGAAGGCTTTATTCCCGTTGAATATGCAGAAGGCGAGGATATGAAGGGACGTTGGGAGTGGATGCTCTGTGAGCTTGGTGTTGACAGCGTTGATATGGTTTATGAGGACCGTACTTTCTGCAGAAAGCTCGAAAAAGCACCCGTTGTCAGAATCGGTGTTGTAGGTGTCGGCAGAGGCAGAACAATGATTAACCACTGCGACAATGTTAAGGGCGCAAAGACCGTTGCAATCTGCGACAATTATGATATCCTTCTCGACAAGGCAAAGAAGGACTATGCAGACAGAGATATCACTTTCTATGATAATTATGAGGATTTCCTCAATCACGATATGGACGTTGTTGTGCTTGCAAACTTTGCAACAGAGCACGCACCCTTTGCTGTTAAGGCTCTTGAAAAGGGATTCCATGTTCTCAGCGAAGTGCTTCCCGTTCAGACTATGAAGGAAGCAGTTGAACTTATCGAAGCCGTTGAAAGAACAGGCAAAAAATATTTCTACGCAGAGAACTACTGCTATATGGGCGCTCCTAAGAAGATGAGAGAGCTTTACCGTGATGGCGAACTCGGCGAGTTCGAATACGGCGAAGGTGAATATATGCACAACTGCGAAAGCATCTGGCATAACATCACCTTTGGAGACCCCGACCATTGGCGCAATCTGATGCACGCCTGCTACTACTGCACACACTCAATCGGTCCGCTTATCCATATCACCGGTCTCAAGCCCGTGAAGGTAACCGGCTTTGAGCTTCCCTTCAACGCAAGAATGGCAAGAATGGGTGCAAAGGCAGGCCCCGTCGGCATCGAAATGATTACTCTCGAAAACGGCGCTGTTCTTAAGGGCATCCACGGCGTCGGTCCCTCAAGAAACTCCGTATGGTACAGCATCTACGGTTCAAAGGGCAGAATGGAATGCGCCCGTGAGGACGCTTGCGAGAGCGACCACGTTAACAAGCTTTATGTCAACCTCGATGAATTTGAGGGCGAGAATGCAAACGAACCCAGAGAGCAGTCAACAGGCGATTGTTTCTCACGCCTTGCAGCTCCCTCAGGTCACGGCGGTTCAGACTGGTATGTAATGCACAATGTTGTTGAAACCGTCAGAGGCAGAGAAAATATGGATATCGTTGATGTCTATGAAGCTATGGATATGTTCCTCCCCGGTATGTTTGCTTACCGTTCGGTTCTCAAGGGCGGAATTCCTCTTGATATTCCCGATCTCCGCAATCCCGAAGAGAGAGAAAAGTGGAGAAATGATACCGAATGCACTGACCCGAAGGTTGCGGGCGATATGCTCGTTCCCGGCTATTCAAAGGGCAACCCCGATATTTCCGCCGAAACCTACGAGGGGATAAAGAAGAAATTCGAAGAAGAATGGGCAAAGAAAATCTCTGAAGATAAATAAAAGGAGAGCTTTTTATGGAAAACAAAAAGTATGTCGGCAATAAAGAACGCTGGATGTATGCTCTCGGTGCAGGCGGTCAGGGTATGATTTATGCGATGATGTCGAGCTACATCAGCGACTATTACGTTAACGTTCTTCAGCTTCCGCTTATGTTTGTGCTTGTTCTTATGCTCGGCGCAAGAGTATGGGACGCAGTCAATGACCCGATGATGGGAATGATTGTTGACAGAAGAACAATGAAAAACGGCAGAATGAAGCCTTACATTATTATGGCAACTCCCATTATTGCCGTTCTTACTCTTCTTATGTACCTCAGCCCCGATATGGAGCAGACACCGCTTATGATTTTCTCGGCGGCTGTTTATATTCTCTGGGGTATGGCATATACGATGGCGGATGTTCCTTTCTGGACTCTTCCCAACGTTCTCACTCCCAACTCAAAAGAGAGAAGCGACGTTATTTCATTCACAAAGATTATCAACAGCATCGGCTCGGCTCTTCCCGAGGTGCTTTTCCTTGCAATTCCGCTTATCCTGAATGCGGTTTATGCAAAATCGGGCAACGCTCCCAATCCGCTTGATTTTGAAAAGAGAAAGTATTTCCTCATCGCTCTTTTTGCAGTTGTTATCGGCGGAATAATGTATGTCAACTGCTATTTCCACATCAAGGAAAGAGTAACTCTTCCCAACAAGAAAAAGGTTCAGGGTCAGCCGGGCAGCCTTTCAAGAATTTTCCACTGCAAGCCCCTTATGCTCGTTGTTATGATGGGTATTCTTTCGAGCGGCAGATATCTTGTTCAGGCAGCGGCAATCCATGTTGCACGTTATTCATTCTACATAGGTCCCGAAAATCCCACTCAGGCAGATATCCTCAACAGTATCAGCCTTGTTAAAACTATTTTCCAGGTCTGCACAATCGTCGGTATGTTCGGCACAACTCTTGTTATGCCCATACTTATGAAGAAGTTCGACTATAAGAAAATCGTTATCACAACCTGCCTTGCAGGTTTTGCGGCAAGTGTTGTAACAACCGTTATCGGCTATGCAACGGGTCTTGCAAGCATCTATGTTCTTGCTCCGTTCATTATGATTCAGTCGATTCCCCTCGGTGTTATCAACGTTATCTCCTACGCAATGATTTGCGACAGCCTTGACTATATGGAACTTACAACAGGCGTGAGAGAAAACGGCCTCGGATCTGCTTGCCAGGGATTCATCAACAAAATCGGCAACGCATTCTCAACCTGCGGAATTATCGTGCTTTATATGGCGATTGATATGGACCCCGCCGCAATGCTTTCCAAGGAAGCCATTATGGCGGCAACCGATGTTGATCCCGGTCAAAGATTCGCAATGTTTACCCTCGTTTCGCTTCTTCCCGGTATCAGTATGCTCCTTTGCTCAATTCCGATGTTCTTCTATAAGATTTCTGGCAAGAACAAGGAAAAAATGCTTTCAGATCTTGCCGAGAAGCGTGCAAAAGAAGGCTTTGAAATTACAGAATAATTTATGAAAAGGTGACACCCTTGTCCAATAAAAAAGATTTAAGAAATATAGCTATCATCGCTCACGTTGACCACGGCAAGACCACGCTCGTTGACGAAATGCTCAAGCAGAGCGGCACTTTCCGTGAAAACGAGCAGGTCGCAGACCGTGTTATGGACTCCAACGATCTTGAGCGAGAGAGAGGAATCACAATTCTCTCAAAGAACACTTCCGTTCACTATAAAAACACAAAAATCAATGTTGTCGATACTCCGGGTCATGCTGACTTCGGCGGCGAGGTTGAACGCATACTTATGATGGTTGATGGCGTTCTTCTTCTTGTTGATGCGTTTGAGGGCTGTATGCCTCAGACAAGATTTGTTCTTAAAAAGGCTCTCGGTCTTAAAAAGAAGGTTCTTGTTGTTATCAATAAGATTGACCGCCCCAACGCACGCCCCTACGAGGTTGTTGACGAAGTTCTTGACCTGTTCATTGACCTCGGTGCAGATGAGGATCAGCTTGAGTTCCCCGTTGTTTATGCCAGCGGCAGAGACGGTTATTCGAGCCTTGACCCCAATGCAAGAAGCGGCAACATGCAGCCTCTTTTCGATGCAATTCTTGAAAATATTGATCCTCCCGCAGGCGACCCCGAAGAACCTCTTCAGGTTCTCTTCTCAAGCCTTGACTATGATGATTACGTCGGCAGAATCGGTGTCGGCAGAGTTGAGAGGGGCAGAATTAAGAAAAATCAGCAGATTACTCTCTGCAAAGCTGACGGCACAACCCAGAATGTTAAGGTGTCCCGTCTTTATCAGTATGAAGGACTTGCACGAGTTGAATGCGAAGAAGCCGAAGCGGGCGATATCATCTGCGTTTCGGGTATTGAAGGCATCAACATCGGCGAAACCGCCTGCCATCCCGACCACGTTGAGGCTCTTCCTTTCATCAAGATTGACGAGCCTACCATTTCGATGAATTTTATTGTTAACGACAGCCCGTTTGCAGGCAAGGAAGGCAAGTTTGTAACAACAAGAAATATCCGTGACAGACTCTTCAAAGAGGTTGAAACCAACGTAAGTATGAGGGTTGAGGAAACCGATTCAACCGATACATTCAAGGTTTCGGGCAGAGGCGAGCTTCATCTTTCAATTCTTATCGAAACAATGCGCCGTCAGGGATATGAATTCCAGGTTTCAAGACCCAAGGTTATCTTCAAGGAAATCGACGGTCAGCTTATGGAGCCGATGGAATTGCTCATAGTTGAAGTGCCCGAGCAGTACGTTGGTGCAGTTATCGAAAAGCTTGGCTCACGCAAGGGC
>JAZNHM010000023.1:0-10653 GCA_045576955.1 Acutalibacteraceae bacterium
ATTTTTGCACAACTCTTTTTGCCGCTTGTTGGGGATAACCCCAATCCCCAGAATTGAAATGTTTTTTGCAAAATAATTTCAAGCGGCGCTTCTTCGAAGCTTATGTTTTCATAAAAATAAAATTGTTCGTTCCGCCAAAAGAACAATTGTTCGATAACCAAAATTATAATTCTGCCCAACTTTTTTGTCAAGCATAGTGTTGGGCAGAAGTTGATTGTTAACAGAAAGTTTACAATTGAATTTATTGTTTTTTCAGTATAACTATGCACAAATATTTATGAAAGATATATATATTACCCACTTAATCTTACGAAATCGTAAGATTCTTTTTATTGAAAAAACAACAGCTTACCTTTATAATGAAAATATAATTTCAAGTAACCGCCGAAGGATGATAAAATATGAAACAGAGAATCTTGCTTGTTGAGGATGATTCGTTTCTGCGTGACGGATTGACGGAGGTTTTGCAGGGCGAAAGTTATGAGGTTATCAGTTCGGATAACTGCATGAAAGCCCGTGAGCTGATGAAGTTTTTCTCTTTCAATTTAATTATGTTTGATGTTATGCTCCCCGACGGAAACGGTCTTGAGCTTTGCACCGAGCTTCGTGCGGCAGGTAACAATGTTCCCGTTTTGTTTCTGACTGCCTGCGATGATGAAATTCAGATTGTGCGTGGTCTAGATGCAGGTGCGGATGATTATGTCACAAAGCCGTTCAAGCTTCGTGAACTTCTTTCGAGAATCCGTGCATTGCTCCGAAGAACATCGGCTGTCACGGTTTACAATAGTGATGATATAACAATCGACACTCTCAATATGTCTGTGCGAAAAAACGGAGAAAATATTTTTGTGACTCCAACTGAATTTCAGATTCTTTCCGTACTTATCCGCAACAGCGGAATTATTGTCACCCGTTCACAGCTTTTGCAGAACATCTGGGACAGCGACGGAAACTACATCGATGACAACACTCTTTCGGTTCACGTGAGCCGTCTGCGTGACAAAATCGGAAGCGGTCACATCGCTACCGTAAGAGGTATCGGTTACAGATGGGAGGATTCAAAATGATTCCTTTCTTGATTTGCATAACCATTATTTTAATTGTTGCAACGCTCATTTTAATTATACTGAATGTAAGAAAAAACAAGCAGATAAATAATCTCAAAGAAAACATTGAAAGCTTTGTTGAGGGTGGAGAAAAGATAGAATACAGCACAGCTGACAGCAATTTTGCACGCCTTCAGAATGCTGTTGCAGAGCTTGAAAATCTGTTGCTTCTTGAAAAAAGCAACTCAGAATCACAGGCAAAAAGCAACGCTGATTTTGTTGCTGACATTTCACATCAGCTCAAAACTCCGCTTGCAGGACTTCGTCTTTACTGTGAAATGGAGCAGAGTTCAACACCAACCGCTTACACAGAAAAAGAGCTCCAACTGATTGCGAAAATGGAAAGCCTTGTTTTCAATCTTTTAAGGCTTGAGAAAATTAAAAGCGATGTATACGAAATGAAGTTTGTTGAGCAAAGTCTTGATGAAATCATTGGTGAAATTATCGGAAATATCAATCCACTGTTCCCCGAAAAAGAATTCATTATAAGCGGCACGGCGGTTTTTCGCTTCGACAAGGAATGGATGATTGAAGCAATAGGAAATATCATCAAAAATGCGTGTGAACATACCGGAACTGACGGCAGAATTACCGTTTCCGTTTCACAAAACGAAAGCTTTGTTACACTCATTATTGAAGATAACGGTGGCGGAGTGCCGAAAGAAAAACTCCCGCTTTTGTTCAACCGTTTTTACCGTGCGGATAATGCCGCACCCGAAAGTGCAGGTATAGGTCTTGCAATCTCAAAAGCGATTTTTGAAAAACATCACGCAACCATTACTGCCGAAAACGGCAAAGACGGATTAAAGATTACTGCGTGTTTTCCAATTATTAATGCCAATATTAAACTATAAAATCCGAGGACACCGCTTCGGGTTTTATAGTTTTTTCGTTATCTTACGAAATTGTAAGGTTATTGTCACGATTTTGAAAGAATCATGTTTTATAATGAACTCAACAAATCAGATAAGGAGCGATTTTATGAATATCATCGAATGCGTAGATTTAAGAAAAGAATATTTAAGCGGTGAAAATATTGTAAATGCAGTTGACGGAATAACTGTTGCTTTTGAGCGGGGCGAATTTTGCGCAATAACGGGACCGAGCGGCTCCGGCAAATCAACACTTCTTCATGTTCTGAGCAGTCTTGAAAACCCCACAAGCGGCGAAGTTATTTATAACAGCAAAAAGCTCTCGGGTTATAACGATAATCAGCTTTCCGTTCTTCGTCGCAGACGTTTCGGGTTCGTGTTTCAGGCATATAATCTCGTTCAGGAACTGACGGGATATGAAAACATAGTTTTGCCCGTTATGCTTGACAAGAAAAAGGTTGACGAAGCTTATATCAACAAGGTTATTGATGTTCTCGGAATCGGGGACAGACTTGAACATCTTCCGTCAGCGCTTTCGGGCGGTCAGCAACAGAGAATCGCCATTGCCCGTGCACTTGCGAACAAGCCTTCTATCCTTTTTGCCGATGAGCCTACGGGTAATCTTGACGGCAAAAGCGGACGTGAGGTTCTTTCACTTCTCAAATATGTCAGCAAGGAATTCGGAATCACCCTTATTCTTGTTACCCATGACCTCAACGTTGCAGAACAGGCGGAGAGAATCATCTCAATCGAAGACGGAAAAATCGTTCGTGACACAAAGGCGGGAGTTTAAGCAATGAACAAGAAAAAGCTCACTGTCAACCGCCTTGCAATGGGTAACCTCAAAGCAAGAAAAAAGCAGTACACCTTAATGATAATCGGTATTGTTCTTGCGATGATTTTTTCATCGGGAGTTATGTTCTTTATTTTCAGCGCATTGTCATCATTTAATGAGCTGGATAAGCTGAGCTTCGGAAATCAGGATGCCGTTCTGATGAATGCGCAGTATTATAATTTTGACCGTGCAATAGAAAATGACCTCATAGATGATTATTCATTTGCCCATGCAATCGGCTATGGTTATAACGAAGAAACGGGTGAAGAAAGCGGTTCGCTTATGGCATGGTATGATGAAGATGCCTACGAGCTTTCCTACGTCGGACTTCGTGAAGGAAGATTTCCTGAAAAGAAGGGCGAAATAGCCTTTGAACGGGATGCGCTTGTCCGAATGAAGCTCAACGCTCAAATCGGCGACCAGATAACTCTCACCGTTAAAACCCCGAAATCCGAAAATTATCTTTCGGAAACGGTTGAAAAAACATATACACTCGTCGGAATTCTTCATGATAAACGCAGCAATCTTGAAAGCGAGTTTTCTTTGAACGTTGACCAGTTTGATTATCCTGCAATAATGCTCAGTCCCGAAGAAAAAATCGAAAAAGGCGGCGAAGAGCGCCTTGTAGCTTTTATCGATTATGCAGGCAAGAATGATTTCGATACCCAATGGCATATAACCCAAGCCATTCTTTCTGAAATGGAAGAAAGAGGGCTTGTTGATAATGAGGCTGTAAACGGCACAATTCCTCCATCGAAAATAATTTATTCCAATGCAGGTAAGCATTTTTCAACACAAAGCATACAGAACACCGAAGAAAATATCCGCATGACAACAATTCTTGCTGTTGTTCTGACAACCGTTCTTCTGCTCGCTTCTTGCGTAGGCATTGTCAACGCATTCAATTCTAATCTTCAGGAACGCAGAAAGCAGATAGGTATGCTCCGTGCGGTCGGTGCAACAAAACGGCAGATAGTCAAAGTTTTCGGCAGAGAAGCCATGATAATCAGCCTTTGTGCAACTCCCTTGAGCCTCTTGATTTCATATTTTGCTGTAAAAATCATTATTGGATTTATGGGTGAAGGCTTTGTTTTTATCCCCGAGTGGTGGGTGCTTATCGTCTGCGGATTGTTCGGCATAATCTGCGTTATGGCTGCGGCTTTGATTCCGCTGATCCGTGCGTCGGCTGTTTCTCCCATGCAGGCAATCAGAAACATTGATTATTCACGCAAAATGAAGAATAAACACGTTAAATCCCAAACAAAATTCAATGCTCCGAGCCTCATAGCTTCTCGAAATCTTATGTTCAGAAAGGGCAGACAGATCGGTGTCAGTTTTATTCTTGTTGCGACTATTATTATTTCGGGTTTCGGATTTGCTTTTATTGAAAAAGAGGCTGAAAGAATGAATTCTTTCTACAACGATTTTGATTATGCATTTGAAAGCAGCGGAGGAACTGTCGGTTCAAATATCTTTAACTGCAAATGGGGTGTCAAGTATTCCGATTTCAGCGAAGGTGTGAAGCAGGAAATTCTTTCTCTTCCTTATGTCAAAACAGTTGGAGGAATTAAAACCTGCATGGCAAATATTGTTTTTGACAGCGAAATTTCGGATTATATGAGACTTGTGTCGATGTATTACGGAAACACATACGGGCATAGCTACGAAACTGAAAGTATAGATACATACGAAGAATATGTAAATCAGCTTACAAAATCAAAAAATAAAAGATATCTTGCTTTCAGTAATGAAGTTTTCGGCGGCAAGGATTTTTATTCATCCGATATCCACAGCTTTGAACCAAGCGATATTGAAGAAATAGAAAAATATGTAACCGACGGAAAAATCAATATTGATAAGCTCAACTCAGGCGAAGAAATCATTCTTTTTGCACCGCAGAAAATAGGATACAGATTTGAACCCTATGAAAACGGAGAAGGTTTCAGCGGAGGTGTTATTGATATTTCTGACGGCATAAAAGAAGAGGATGCACCTTATATCGGAGAAACTGCAGAACTGAGCTATAAAGCAGGCGATGTTGTTAATATCAGCGTGCTTTCAAGCGATATAACGCCGCAGGAATTGACCGATGATGTGATTGTTCCCGATGATATAAAAGCGAATAATAAGCAGGTGAAAATCGGTGCAATAGTCAACGGTATTCCCCAAAATTCAAGATGGGTGCAGGAAATGAATTTTCTGACAACCAACAGCGGAATGAATCATTTTTATGAAAATCATCCTTATCTCAATATGTATATAACTCTGAAAAACGATTGCACTGAAGAAGTTGACGGAGAAATGACGTATATTCTCAATCAATACACATCGGGTAACGGATACCGTATCTATTCAAAATTCCAATCCAACCAAGAAAAAAGAAATACGATATTTGCTCTTTATATTATTATCATATCTGTTGTTGTTCTGTTTTTCTCAACTGCTGCAAGCATAATCAACAACTCATTGACCGCACAAATCCGTGAGAGCAAAAGAGAAACCGGAACTCTGCGTGCAGTCGGTGCAAGTGCAAAGGAGCTGACGCAGTCATATTTCAGACAGCTTCTTTCAATGTTCGGCTGGGGCTGCGGTGCTGGTTTTGGCTTATATACTTTCATCTGGATTCTTATGTATTTTGCCGCAAAATCAACTGACATGAGTTTTGATTACAAATATCAGATCTGGCAGGCGGCACTTATCTGCATTGCGCTGCTTGCGGTTTGTTTTGTGAATCTTTATTCCAAAGTCAAGAAGCAAATGAAATACAGCATTGTTGAGAATATCAGAGAATTATAATTTTTACTCCGATGAAAGGAGGATAAAATGAAACACAAAAATTTAACTGTAAATAAATTAGCTTTCGGTAATTTAAAAGCAAGAAGAAAGCAATATACATTAATGATTATCGGCATTATTCTTGCAATGACGTTTTCATCGGGTACAATTTTCTTCTTTGCCTGCTGTTCAAATTCAGTTCAGGAGCTTGTATATAAAACCGTCGGCAGAGAAAATGCCGTGATGTACGGGGGTAACGATATAAACCTTGATGAAGCTGTTGAGCTCGGATATCTTGAAGATTATGCAACGGCAGAGATAATCGGCTACGGTTATTCTCCCGATGGAGAAAAGGAAAGCGGAACGGCGCTTGCTTATTATGATGAAAAAGCGATGTATCTCGCCAATTCAATTCTCGAATCGGGCAGATTTCCTCAGAAAGAGGGCGAAATTGCCATTGAGAAAGATGCTCTTGTTCGTCTGAAACGTGACGGTATCAATGTCGGCGATTCGCTTGATATGACGGTTATTGTACCCAATGGTGATAAAGGCGAAATCAGAGAGGTTAATAAAAAATATACCGTTTGCGGAATTCTTGAAGATAAGCGTGCAAACGTGCAGAGATATGTCGGTGATGAGTCCGAATTTTATCTGTTTCCTGCAGCAATGGTAAGCAGCGAAGAAAAAACGGAAGCGGGCGGTTTGCCCTGCAAATTCAGATATCTCTCGATTATTTCCGATGACAACAGCGGATATAATGCCGATTTTATAGGCTGGCTCAGCGATTTGAATTTTTATAACGGAAATGCCGAAACATCTTCAAATTATATGCATCAGGTTGAAGACTATATGAGCTATGCAAGCGGTTTTTATGACATCATAACTACCAACACTTATCTTGTTGCTTTTCTTATGGCTGTGTTAATGGTTGCTTCATGCTTCGGAATAATAAACGCATTCAACACTAATTTGCAGGACAGAAAAAAGCAGATAGGTCTTCTGCGTGCGGTAGGAATGACAAAAAGACAAATCATAAATGTTTTCGGCAGAGAAGCATTTATAATCAGCATTATTTCTGCACCTGTCAGCATTCTGATTTCGTATTTCGGAGTTAAACTGTATGCGGAAATTATGGGCGAAGGCTTCATATTCAAGCCTGAATGGAGCGTTCTGATTATTTCAACCGTTGCAAGTGTTGTGAGCGTTATGATTGCGGCACTTATACCGCTTTTATCCGCAACAAGAATTAACCCTATGCAGGCAATAAGAAATTCGGAGCTTGGCAGAAAAGTTAAAAATAAAAAAATCAAGTCAAAAAAGGTTTTTAATGCACCGAACCTTATTGCAAAAAGAAGTATCACCTTTTACCGCTCAAGGCAGATTGGCATTATCTTTCTTTTGATTGTTATTTCTGTATTCCCATGCATTGGTTTCTGCGTTCTCGGTGAATATTCAGCGGTAAGCCAAAATATGCTCAGCTATCCTGATTATACCTTTGATGATTATAACTATGCCTCAAATGATTACGCCTATTTCCCCGCAGAGCAAACAATGGATGAGGATTTCAGAAATACAATTTATGATTCTGAACATGTAGGAAATATAACGGGCACAAAAACCGTTAAAGCAAATTTGTTTATTGATGAATTTGACAAATATACGGAGCTTGTCCATACATATCAAACCCTTGAAACAAGCATAGAATCTGATGTGGCACACGATATTGTCAAGGATACTGAAAGCTTAAAAAAATACGGTGCACGAACCGAGCCTGATGAAGGATATCTTTTTGCAAAAGAAAAAATAAACTGCCCGAACGAGCTTTTGCCGACCAATATAAAATCATATGATGAAGCTGATATTGCAAAGCTTGAAAGCAGGCTTATAAGCGGCAAAATTGATATTGATAAGCTCAATTCGGGTGAAGAAATAATTCTTGTTGCATATCCCGAAATCGCCTACACTCTGCATTGGCAAACAACAAAAGGTGAAAGGCATCTTTCGTGGGACGGTGTTGAACCGCTTGATAACGGAGACCTTATACAGCAACACACCAACTTTGAAACCGAAATACTGGAAAAAGCAAAGCTTGGATTTGAGGTTGGCGATAAGGTTGATTTTCGTATACTTATAAACGGCGATAAGCCTGATGGCCCGAATGATTCTTACAACGAAAAATATGTTTATGACTTGTTCGGAAAAGAGTTTACAATCGGTGCAATAGTCACTCCCCAAAACTACTATTCGGATACGATAATCTTTGCAACAACCCACTCAGGACTTTCTTCCTTCGGATGCAACGTCAAGTATGATTCATTGTCTGTTGATTTAAACAAGGAATGTACACAGGAAATTGATGAAGAAATGCAGCTTTTCTTCACCTCAATGACATCTGGTAAATCTGCAAAGTTCCAATCGAATTATGCCGATTTACAGTCGCGCAAATCCGAAATGAAATTCTTGTTAACGGCAATTCTTGCTGTTATAATTTTGTTTTTGTGCATAGGGGCAAGCATTATCAATAATGCCGTAACCGCAAAGATAAGGTCTGACAGACGCGAAATAGGAACTCTGCGTGCGGTCGGTGCGTCGGCAAAGGAACTTTCGATGGCATTCATTCATCAGCTTGTCAATATGTTTGTGTGGGGATGCAGCATTGGTTTAGCGGCATATATAATCGGATACACAGCATTCAAACACTATTATGTGTTTGTGAAGGGTTATCCTTTTGAATTCACCTTTGAAATCTGGCAGTCAATTATTATATGTTTTATATTATTTGTTTTCTGCTGTATCAATGTTTATGTCAAAATCAAAAAGCAGATGAAATACAGCATTGTTGAAAATATCAGGGAGTTATAATTTCTATGAAAAAAATATTCAGTTTAATAATGTGCTTGATGATTTGTCTTGCACCGCTGACCACAGCTTTCGCAGAGGAAATACCCTCACAGCCGAAAGTTATGGTTACGGATTATAAAACCGATGCTGAACTCAAAGCAGGCAACACGGCAAAAATTTCAATCACACTCACAAATAAAAGCAAAAGCGATTATGTAAATAATATGAAGCTGACCTTCTCCGATTCAAGCGGAGATATTGTTCCTGTCGGTGTAGCATCGGGTTATGTTGACAGACTTAATGCAAAAAGATCCGTAACGTGGGATATTGATGTCAAGATTTCAGAAACTGCCGCAGACGGCAATCACGCTGTAAACATAATGTGTGAATTTGAAAGTGAAGCAGGCAGCGGTTCATCCTCCGATGTAATCAATCTCAATGTAATCGGCAAAAAAGAAATTGAAACCACAACCGCACCGCAGGACACTTCTCAACCCCGTCTTATGGTTACGGGATACACCGTTGAAAATGATAGTATCATTCCCGGTGAAAGCCGAAATGTGAGCATCGCAATCAAAAACACAAGTCCGTCAAAAGCGGTAAGCAACATAAAGCTTTCTCTCGCCGATGAAAGCGGCGAACTCAAAACGGATGGTATGGGCACCGCTTATGTTAAGAGCATTTCGGCAAACGGCACTTACGTATGGACAGTCGGATTAACCGCCGTTCACACAGCAAAAACAGGTGAACATCCGCTGACTCTTTCAATGGAATATGAAGACTCGAATCATTCGGGTTATTCCGCAAGCGATACCATCAGAGTCAATATCAAACAGAGCGTGATGTTAAAATATGATTCCGCAAAGCTTCCGTCAAAATCAATTCAAGGCGAAACCGTAACCGTTAGCATAAATTTGATGAATACGGGAAAAAGCACAATTCATAATGCAATGATAGATATTGACGTCAAAGGTCTTGACAGCGGCGGAACGGTGCTTGTCGGTGAAATTCCGCAGAGCGAAAGCAAAACCGGAAGCGTAAATCTTCGTGTCAGCAATGAAATTCTCGGCAAAGTCGAAGGTACAATCACGATAAGCTATGAAGATGATTTCGGCGAAATCTACACCGAAACAGTTGATGTTTCAACAGTTATCGAAGAAAAAGTTGTCACGGCAGATATTGAAGAAGAGGAAGAAAAGAAAAATCCTCTTTGGTGGCTCTTTATGCTCATCGGTGCAACCATCGGTGGTGCTCTTGGCTTCGGAATACCATACGCAATCCATTCAAACAAACAGCGTAAAGAAGATGAAAAGAGACTATGATGGTTTCTTACATTCCTGATTGCATTTCCATAGTAAAGCAATAAGAATATATTTAAAAACACAACTATCCCGTTGCTTCAAACGAAACAACGGGATAGTTTATTGGGTTAGCTGCCACGCAGCGCAAGGTTTACCTTGTCTGATGTAATCAGCGGAACGGAGTTCCGAGAATTTCAGAGAAATCGCAATTGCACCAAACGGTGTATAATTGCGCACTTTTACAAAGTGTGAGTTATCAAAAGTCTTCTGATCACTATAAAAACATTGATTTTAATCTAAAACAAAACTACATAAAAATAAAAGCAGCAGGCAACATCTTTTGAATGTTGCCTGCTGTAATTTTACATAAACTCACAACCGTCATAAATATCAGACATCCAAAGCATTTCTGATGAATGTTCTGCATCGAAAACAAACTTCATTTCGCCGTGAGCGGTAGAATATTTCGGGTCGTCATCATCTTTTTCAACCATATCAAACACATAGGTAAACTTGCCGTCATCGGTGTTGAGAATCATTCTGTTATTTTCTATGGTGTAGCTTCCGACTCCGATATAACTGCTGTTTGCAGAGAAGGTAAACTGAAACATACCGTTATCATATAGGCTTATGCTCGGTTTGATAATTTCTTTTGAATCTTCAAACACGCAAGTTCTTATAAGGGTTGCATTTGCCGTTCCTCTGTTGGGATACTGAACAGAGCTGATTAACGCATCTATTCTTTCTGCATCTGCGGTGTCTTCTTTTGAAACTCTTATCGCAACAAGCCAGCCTTCCATTGCGGTATCGCCGCCTTCGGGGTCAATTTCTGCGATGTTTGCGGTGATTATACCTTCAGATTTTGTGATATTATCAACGGTGTATCGGTGGGCGGTTGTTGATGATGAAGTATATGCAAGCAG
>JAZNHM010000024.1:0-39926 GCA_045576955.1 Acutalibacteraceae bacterium
CTCTGCCGAGCATAACACGGCTGTCAATTCCGCCAACCTTCGCAAAACGCAAAAAGCCCTCGGAGGTGATTGCGGTTATTATCATACCGACCTCGTCCATATGAGCGTCAAGCATAACCTTGTTTTTAGCGGTTTTTTTGCCTTTTTTGAACACAATAAGATTGCCGAGAGGGTCGATGCTGTACTCGGCATAGCCCTTGATTTTCTCAATTATATAGTCACGGACGGCGTTTTCTCTGCCGGAAATTCCCGAAAGAGCACAGAGTTCCTTAATTATTTCAAGCATTTGTACCGCCCCTTTCGATGATATATTCAGCCATAAGCTTAGCTGTATTTTCAATATCTTCAAGGTCACAGACTTCAACCGCCGTGTGCATATTGCGAAGCGGAATTGAAAGCAGAGCAGTTTTTACACCCTTGCCTGCAACCTGAATTTCATCGCAATTTGTGCCGGTTTTACCACCCATAACCTCAGTCTGAGTGGGGATGCTTTTCTTTTCGGCAATATCGGAAAGACGTCTGCTCATTTCATAATCAAGAGACGGTGCATATCCTATCATCGTCCCGCCGCCGAGTGAAGCATATTTTTCGCCGCTGATTCCAGGGGCGGTTGCAAAGCTTACGTCAACTGCAATCGCCTCGTCGGCATCAATCGAGAATGCACCCGTTTGCGCACCGCTTCCGCCGGTTTCCTCCTGAACAGAAAACAGCACACTGAGTTTGCATTTAATTTCTTTACCATCAAGCATTTCAAGGCAACGGAGAATCGCAGCAACACCCGCTCGGTCATCAACCGAGGGTGATGCGACTCTGTTGCCGAGAAGCTTTGAAAAGCAACCGTTGAATGTTATTCTGTCGCCGGGTGAAACTGTTTTAATCGCATCCTCACGCTTCATTCCGATGTCAACGGCAATTTCGTCAAAGCCTTTTGCTTTGCCTGAATCCTCGGGTTTTGAAAGATGAGGAGGAGTTGAGGTTATGATTCCGAAGATATCCTCTTTGCCGTGAACAGTCACTTCCGATGCGGCAAGCACACGGATATCCGCACCGCCGCATTTGGCAACTTTAAGGAATCCGTCTTCGTCAACAGCTGTAACGACAAGTCCTATCTGGTCAAGATGAGCATCAAGAAGAATGTGAACATCTCCCTCGCCTATCGTTCCTGTAACACTTCCAAGAGGAGTTGTTTTTACGGGCATATATTTTTTAAGAAGCTCTGAAGCGGTCTGTGCCGCTTGGTTTTCCGCACCCGAAACGCCCTTTGCTGCGCAAAGCTTTTCGAGCAATGCGGAAACTTCATTATAGTTATTCATTTGCATTACTTCCTCAGATAACTTTTACACCGCCCTCGGGACGGATGTTGAGTACATAGCAGGATTTTTCACCAAAAACAGCACAAATCCTTGATTTGAATTCATCAAGACAATCCATAGGAACAAAAGCCTGGATTGTGCCTGCAAATCCGCCGCCGTGAACTCTCCACGCACCCTTGCCCGCAAGAATATCCTGACACATTGCAAGAGCAAGGCTTACAGGCTGGTCAGCAGGTGCTTTGCAAGTATAAACATTCTGATTGTACATATATGATGAGAAACCACTTTCAATGATAAGAGCCTTGAAAGCTTCAAAATCGCCGTTTTCAAGTGCTTTGCCCAGAAGGTCAACTCTTCTGTTTTCGTTGAAGAAATGCATTGCGCGAAGAACTGCTCTGTCGCCTACGGTGTCACGGATAACTGCAATGCTCTTCTCAAATTCAGCAACATCAACATCACGGAGAACGCTTTTGCCGAACTGTGCGGCAGCAGCCTCCATTTCGCCCCTTACAGCCGCATATTCGTCTGTGAGGTCGGCGTGATTTCCGCCTGTGTCAACAATGCAGAGAGCATGATTGCAGGATGCAAAATCAAAATCAACCTTATTGATAACAGGAACAGAGGGATCTTTGAAATCAATCTGAACGAAGCCGCCTACCGAACAAGCCATCTGGTCCATAAGACCGCAGGGCTTGCCGAAATATTCATTTTCCGCAAACTGAGCAATTTGTGCGATTTCAACCGCACTTACCTTGCCGTCATTATAGAGATGGCTAAGAATTGTTCCGATAAGAACTTCGAATGCTGCCGATGATGAAAGACCTGAGCCTGAAAGAACATCGGATACGGTTGCTGCATCAAAACCGCCGATGTTATAGCCTCTGTTCTTGAAAGCAGCACACACACCTCTGATAAGCGATTCGGATTTGCCTCTTTCGGCAGGCATAACGCCGAGATTTGCAAGGTCAACAGCATCAATTTTGTAACCTTCAGACTTTACTCTTACGATATTTTCGTCATTTTTTGAAACAACGGCAACAGCATCAAGGTTAACGCTTGCAGCAATAACCTTGCCGTGATTGTGGTCGGTATGGTTACCGCCAACTTCTGTTCTACCGGGTGCGGAATAAATTTCAGCTTCTCTGTCAGAACCGAAGAGTTCTTCGAATTTTGCGACAAGAGCCGCATATCTTTCTTTCTGAATGGCGATATCTTCTGCTTTATAGATTCTTGCAAGAGCGGAATCATACTCCGAGCCTGCAAATTTTTCTTTAAAAACCGATGTCTTAATCATCTTTTTTCATTTCCTTTCTTTTCTTTTTGTTATCGTTTTTATTTTTGATAAGTTCGACCGTTTTTTCAACCGTTATCCATATTCCGTTGACACAGATAAGCGATATTCCCGTAAAGAACAGAATAATCATAATCGGCACAAGAAATCCGCCCGAAAGCGGGTCAAAAACATTGCGTCCGACGAATGTATATGAAATCAGTCTCGGCATAAATCCGATAACGGAAAACAAAATAAACTTAAGATATCCGAAATCGAACGAGCCGTAAATGCCCGAAATACTGTTTACGGGTACGCCGGGAATAAGTCTGAGTGCAACAAGCAAGGCGGAGTTTCCCTTTCCGTCCTGCTGAATAAGTTTCCTTAAAGTGTCTGTTTTCGAAATAATCTTCCAGGCATTGCCCGCACCGAAGCGTTTGCCCCAGAAATATCTTACCGTCAGTAAAACCGCAAATCCGATGATATTGACGGGTATTGCGAGATACATCGGCAGAACCGCACCCGTCAGAAAACAGACGGTCGAGGTCGGATAAATCGGGATAACGCTTTTAACGGCAAAAAGCAACAGAATTGCGAGAGCAAAAAGCCACGCAATGTCGATATGAAGAATAAACTCCTCAAGGTTGGCAAGGGATTGCTTAATCTGAGCGTACCATCGCCATAATTCCTCGTGTTCGAGGGAGAGAAGCAAAACAAACACAGCGAAGGAAAGCAAAATCAATATTAATCCGCTGAAAAGCAGAAGCAATTTTGGTTTCTTTGTTTTTTTCAAAAACTCACCGCTGTTCTATTGTATATTTTTCAGATTGTATTTTTTGATAACCGACGGGCAGAAATGCGCATAGCAGAATATATCGAGGAATTCGTATGCCGAAATCAGCACAAGCTGAAGCGCAAACTTCAGGTCGTGACCCTTGAACTGTTTGAGAACATCAACAATATCTTTCTTGGCGATATCGTATGTTCTTGCCGTCTGTGAAAAATATTTTCTTGAAAATCCCTTCCAGAGGAAATAAGCTCTTACCGCTTTGAGTTCCTTTGTGGGTATTTTCGAAAAATTAGGTTTGGGCGAATAGTAGAACTGAACGTTCGTATATTCCCTGAACGTTTTCGGCGGAGTATATCTTCCGCTTGCAACAAGCATATCGTAAAGCTCACTTCCCGGACCGGGCATAAAGAAGAAAAACGTCCTCTGTGTTGCGGGAATATCCATCGCCATATTTATCGTATCTCTGAGCTGATCTTCCGTTTCATCGGGAAAGCCTATTATAAAGTTGGCAAGGGTTATGATTTCAGCTTCCTTGCACATTTCAAATGTCTGCTTTATCTTATCGTACGGGATATTCTTTTTGATTGTTTCAAGCATTGACGGAGAGCCGGTTTCTATGCCGAAGTCAACCGCTATGCATCCCGCTTCTTTCATAAGTTTGTAGTCTTCAAGATCAAAATATCCCGCTCTGGTCTGTGCAACCCATTTGAAGCCGAGACCCGATTCAATAAATGCTTCGCAAAGATATTTCAGATGCTTTTTATTCTTTCCGAAAAGCTCATCAGCAAAATAAATACAGTCAACATTATGGTTATCCATAAGATATTTGACTTCTGCAAAAAAGATGTCAAGAGGTCTTTCGCGATGGCATCTGCGATGGAATTTCGAGTTGAAACAGAATGTGCACTGACCATAACAACCTTTGGAGATATAGAGAAGTGCTGTTTTTTTACAGCCGTACATAGGGCCAAGATATTTATCAACATCAATAAGGCTGAAATCCATCTGAGGAAGAATCGAAAGGTCTGTAAACTCTCTTTCGGGAGTGAAAACAACCTTGCCGTTTTCTTTATATGCAAGACCCGTAATTTCTTTGGCATTTCCGCCCGATTCAAGAGTGTTTGCGAGTTCGAGCCAAGTTTCTTCGCCCTCACCGATTGAAATAAAATCGATATCTATATTTTCAAATATGAATTCGGGGTCAAGAGAAGCAAATATTCCGCCCCAAACAACCTTTGCACCGAATTTTTTTGCGGCAAGCGAGATTTTCTCGGAATCTCCGAAGGACTTTGTTGAGATAACCGAAACGCCGACAATATCGGGCGCAAACGCTTCAATTTCCTTGCAGATATTGGTTGTTTTTATTGTTCTGTCAATTATTTTTACCGTGTGACCGTTAGCCTTGAGGTAAGTTGCAATCGAAACGAGTCCGATAGGAAAGCTTACCTGACGAGTATAACGCTCCATAGACGGATTGACAAACAGAATCCTCATATTATTTCCTGCCTATGTTATATTTTTTGCGTATTGTCGGGAAGAAATTCGCATAAAAGAAGATATCAAGAAATTCATATCCGCTTATAAAAAACTGCTCAACGCCTGCCTTGAATCCGTGGCCCTTAAGGCTTCTGAGGACATCCTTGATATCCTTTCTTGCCGTAGCATAGTTAATCTTGCCGTTTTCATCAAATTTCTTTTCCGTAAAGCTCTTCCACAGCATATATGAACGCACAACCTTGAGGTCAAGCGTGCTGACCTTTGAAAGGTTGGGTTTGGGAGAGTAGAAAATCTTTGTTTTCATGCACTCCTTCATAGATTTCGGAGGAGTGTGTCTGCCTTCGGCAACGAGTTTATCATAAATTTCCGAACCCGGAAGAGGACTGAAATAAGAGCTAACAAATCTTGAATATCCGATTTTTTCAACAAGCTCACAGGTTTCTCTGAGTTCATCCTCGGTTTCGTCGGGGAATCCGACAATAAAGTAGCAAAGAGTGATAATTCCTATCTCCTTGCAGATTTTGAGGTCTTCTTCAACTCTGCTGAGTTTCATGCCCTTTTTCATACGGGCAAGAGTGGAGGGAGAACCGCTTTCGACACCGAATTCAAGCCATCTGCAGCCCGAATCATACATACGCTGGAAATCTTCTCTGTCGAAAAGACCTATTTTAGTCATTCCACCCCAGTTCATTCCGAGATTTGCTTCATCAAGCGCATCGCAGAATTGGTGAAGTGTTTCTTTGTTATATCCAAAAAGTTCATCGGCAAGCGCAAATGCTTTTGCACCGTATTTTTCCTTGACAAACTTTGCTTCATATATAAAATGCTCAAGAGGACGTGAACGGCGGCAGCTTTTATGGAATGCGTGATTATAGCAGAAAGTGCATCTTCCGTTACAGCCTTTAGATACATACATACCCATAATACCGTCATAGTCATAATTTTTATAAAGCGTTTTCTGCGCATCAACCAAGTCAAAATTAAGCGGAGGAAGGATTGAAAGGTCTGTAAATTCCCTTTCGGGAGTCATAACGAACTTACCGTCTTTTATGTATGCCAAACCGTCAACTGAATATATGTCTCCACCTTTTGCTTTTGTCTCGCAAAGCTCAAGCCAGGTTTCCTCACCTTCACCCATCGAGATCATATCGATGCAACCGAGTTCAAGAGTCATCTCGGGAATTGCAGAAACAAAAGGTCCACCCCAAACAACACAGATACCGCGTTTTTTTGCTGCTTCGGAAACAACTATGCAATCCTTGACCGACATAACAGTAAGAAGTGAACAACCCACAAAATCCGGCTTGAAATCATCGAGTTCAGCGTTTATATCGGTTGATTTTATGGCTCTGTTAAGCACTCTCACTTCGTGTCCTTTGACCTCAAGATAGCTTGCAATGGACAAAACACCGAGCGGCGCACAGCGCGCTCTCGTATAATGTTCGGGTGCGGGATTCACGAGCAAAACCTTCATTTTTTCGTCTCCTGTCGCCTTTATTTTACTAACATTTAATTTTATACTATTATCCATATAAAGTCAATAAAAACACATAATATTTTGGTGTGTCAATTCTTGTAAACATATGATATAATATATAATATTTATGAAAATCGGAGGATTTATCTATGAAAATAACCGTACTTGACGGATATACCGAAAACCCCGGAGACCTTTCGTGGGAATGGCTTGAAGAACTTGGTGAATGCACAATTTATGACCGCACTCCCGCCGAGCTGATTGCCGAAAGAACAAAGGATTGTGACATAGTTATCACTAACAAAACACCCCTAAGAAAAGACTTGCTCGAAACTCTCGGGAATCTTAAATATATCGGTCTGCTCAGCACGGGATATAACATCGTCGACTGGGAATATTGCAAAGAAAAAAGCATCCCCGTATGCAATATTCCGTCTTACAGCACCTCGGCAGTTGCACAATTGGTTTTTGCTCTCATTCTTGAAATCACCAATTCAGTCAGCATTCACAGCGAATCCGTGCATAGCGGAGAGTGGTCATCCTGCAAGGACTTTTGCTACTGGAAAACGCCCCTCACTGAGCTTAGCGAAAAGACGCTCGGCATCATTGGATTCGGCAAAATCGGCAAGGCGGTTGCCGCAATTGCACAGGCTTTCGGAATGAAGGTTATCGCATCCACAAACCACCCTGAAACCCTTGAAAACATTGAGTTTTGCAACAAAGATGAGCTTCTTTCAAAGAGCGATTTTGTTTCCCTTCACTGTCCTCTGACACCACTTACCGAGGGTATGGTAAATGCGGATTTCCTTTCAAAAATGAAGCCTTCAGCCGTGCTCATCAACACATCAAGAGGTCAGGTTGTTGACGAAAACGCACTTGCAGATGCGCTCAGAAACGGCGGTATCGCAGGCGCAGGTCTTGATGTGCTTTCCGTTGAACCTCCCAAGGCAGACAATCCCCTTTTCGGGCTAAAAAATTGCTTCATCACTCCCCACATCGCCTGGGCGGGTTTTGAGACCAGAGAAAGACTCATGAAAATCTGCCGCGAAAACGTTGAGTCATTCCTCGAAGGAAATCCACAAAATATTGTTTATTAATAAAACAGTTGATTTGATAATATATATATGTTATAATATCCGGTACACTAATTTGAAGGAGTGTTTGTTTGAATGATAATATCACAGACACCCGTAAGAATGTCGTTTTTTGGCGGCGGAACGGATTTCCCCGAATTTTACCGTGAGCATTCGGGAGCGGTAATTTCAACAACATTCGATAAATACTGCCACGTTAACGTGCGTGAGCTTCCGCCACTTTTTGACTATAAAACTTACCTTTCGTATGCACAGATAGAAAAAGTCAACTCGGTCAGCGAAATAAAACACCCTGCCATCCGCAACGCAATGGAATGGCTCGGTCTCGAACGAATCGCGCTCAACTACGATGCCGACATCCCGTCAAAAACAGGACTCGGTACAAGCAGTTCATTCTCAGTTGGTCTGCTCAACGCATTCTACACTATGCAAGGCATAACAAAAACAAAGCGCGAGCTTGCTGACGATGCGATTTATCTTGAACGTATTCTCTGCCGTGAGGAAGGCGGAATTCAGGACCAGATTGCGGCGGCATTCGGCGGATTCAACCGTATTGATTTCAACACCGACGGATATACTGTCACTCCTCTTAGCATACCCGAAGAAAAAAAGCAAAAACTGGGCGGTAATCTGCTGATGTTTTTTACGGGTCTCTCCCGTTTTTCTTTCGAAATCCAAAAAACAACAAAAGTTGCTATGAACAATAAAACAGCCGAACTTCTTAAAATGCTTAAGATGGTCGATATTGCGGAAGATATTCTCATCAATCCGGCTGCATCGCTTGATGATTTCGGCAGTCTTCTCAACGAAACCTGGCTTCTGAAAAAAAGTATCAGCAGTAAAATTTCAACAACCTACATAGATGAAATATATCATAAAGCTATGGCCGCAGGCGCACTCGGAGGTAAACTTCTCGGTGCGGGCGGCGGCGGATGCCTTCTTTTTTATGTTCCTGAGGACAAGCACGAAAGCGTCAGAAATGCTCTTTCAGGAATGCTTGAAATCAAGTTTAAATTTGAAAACGAGGGCACAAAAATAATTGTTAACAACTGACGGAGCAAGAAATGATAACGATAATCAAACCCGATTTTGTTTTTGAAGATGAGCGAGGAAGTCTCATTCAGCTTGTGCGTGAGGGATATAAGCAGATTAACGTCTGCACCTCAAAAGCAGGAGTTGAAAGGGGCAGGCATTTCCACAAACTCAACCGCGAAGGCTTTTATGTGGTTGAAGGTTCTTTCACGGTCGAAGCAAAGCTCGGCGAAAAAAGAGAATTCTTCAAATTCAAAAAGGGCGATATGTTTGTTATCGAGCCAAACGTTATTCACACATTCGATTATCACGAGGATTCAGTTCTCGTTGCGTTTTATGACAACGGAGTTGAATTACCCGACGGTACAAAGGATATAATTGCGGAGGAAGATGCCTGATGGAAGCAATTATTCTTGCAGGCGGATTT
This sequence comes from Acutalibacteraceae bacterium, assembly GCA_045576955.1. Classification (GTDB taxonomy): domain Bacteria; phylum Bacillota; class Clostridia; order Oscillospirales; family Acutalibacteraceae; genus CAG-177. Next base: position 8,901 of record JAZNHM010000024.1, read on the forward strand.
GGTACAAGACTCAAACCTTGCGTTGATAATCTGCCTAAACCCCTTGCACCGATCGGTGGCAAGCCTTTCTTACATTATCTTCTCGATTATCTCTATGCCAACGGCATTCACAGAGCAATCATCTCAACGGGATATCTTGCCGAATATATTGAAGAAACTATTGGTAAAACATACAGAGGAATGATTATTGATTACTGCCGCGAAGAGTCGCCTCTCGGCACGGGCGGTGCAATCAAAAAAGCTCTCGGTATGTGCCGTGACAGCTATGCGGTCACTGTCAACGGAGACTCTTTTTTTGATGTTGATCTGTTCGGAATGCAAAAGCTTCACGAAGAATCGGGTTGCCCGATTACTCTTGCCGCAAGAGAAGTTCCGTGGGCAGAGCATTCGGGATTCCTTACGATAAAAAATGGCAGGCTCAACGGCTTCCGTGAAAAAGGTGTTAAATCAGCAGGACTCATCAACGGCGGAATTTATTTCATAAACAAAGGTGTTCTTGACGGCGTGACGGAAGAAAAGTTTTCGTTTGAAAAGCTTGTTCTCGAGGGCGGATATTGCCCCGTTGCCGTACTTGAAAGCAACGGATATTTTATCGATATCGGCATCCCCGAAAACTACCGGAAAGCCGAAGCCGAAAAAGATTTTCTTATTTCAAAAAGAATACGCAAAGCTGTTTTTCTCGACAGAGACGGAACGATTAATCACGACCCGGGTCATCTTTACCGCACGGAGGATTTTGAATTTCTTCCCGATGCGGACAAAGCAATTGCAAACATAAAGAAAAAGGGTTACCTCGCAATTATAATTACAAACCAGGCGGGAATCGCAAAGAATCTTTACACCGTGGATGACGTTGAACATCTTCACGGATATATCGATTCTCTGCTTCGGAAAAAGCATTCGGTTGTCGCGGACGGCTATTACTACTGCCCTCACCACCCCGAAGCGGTGATTGATGAATACAGGGCAGTCTGCGGATGCAGAAAACCCGAACCCGGACTTATATTGAAAGCTGTTTCCGATTTTTCAAAAATCGGAATTGAAATCGATTTAAACAAATCGCTCACCGTCGGCAACCGCCGTTCAGATTTGCTTGCAGGCATAAACGCCGGCACAGGCAAAAACATACTTATCGGCTCGGACGAGCCTGATGCTGCCGACATTGCTTCGGCGCACTATCAAAGCCTTTTTGATTTGGAGCAGGTGTTATAATTTTGAAAAACATTTATTTCATCCAGGTCGGTTTTGCATTCGACAAATCCGTTTATCTGCCCTATGCAACAGGCACAATCGTTGCATACTGCAAAAACCAGCCTGATATCGCAACCGAATATGATTTCAAGGAGATTGTGTTCCGCCGTGACGATATTAAAAAAATCGCAAGCGGAATGGAATCGCCTTATCTTGTTGCATTTTCAACCTATGTATGGAATGTTGAATTTAACAAGGCTCTCGCAAAAGCGGTCAAGGAAAAGTATCCGGAATGCATCATCGTTTTCGGCGGTCACAGCGTTTCCGACAGAATGGAATTCCTCAAACACAGCTATATTGACATTCTTACTCTCGGCGAAGGCGAAGAAGTAACGGCAAATCTTCTCAGAGCGCTCAGAGACAGTTCCGACCTTAGTGACTGCGACGGCATTGCATTCAGGGATACCGACGGATGCAACATACTCACCGCTCCCCATTGCCCCGAATCCGTTGAAGATTATCCATCACCCTATCTCACGGGGGTTTTTGATTCGATTATCGAAAAGAACCCCGACACAATGTTTGACACCGTTATCGAAACAAACCGAGGATGCCCGTATAACTGCGCATACTGCGACTGGAGCAACCACAAAAAGCTCCGTCTGTTCCCTATTGAAAAAGTCAAGGGTGAGATAAAGTGGCTTTCTGAACATAAAATCGAATATTGCTTCTGTGCCGACTCAAACTTCGGTATGTTTGAACGCGACGAAGAAATCGCGGAATATATTGTCAGTCTGAACAAAGAAACGGGATTCCCGAAAGTGTTCAGACCTTGCTACGAAAAAAACAGTGCGGAAAGAGTTTTCAAAATCTCCAAAACGCTCAATTCCAGAGGTCTTGACAAAGGTGCAACCATGGCATACCAGACTCTCTGCGACGACGCACTTAAAAACATCAACCGTAAAAATCTCACTATGGAGCATTTTTCGGGTCTTATGGAAAATTACACAAAAGCTAACATTCCCACTTATTCCGAACTTATTCTCGGTCTGCCGGGCGAGACGGTTGAAAGCTTTTGCCAGGGAATGTGCAAACTTCTCAGGGCAGGTCAGCACAACTCAATCAGCGTTTATTATTGCGAACTTCTGCCTAACGCTCCGATGTGCGACCCCGAGTATATGAAAAAATATGAGATTGAGCCGATGAAGGTTCAGTTCAACCATATTCACTCCGCAACAGGCAAAAAAGACACAATTCCCGAATACTCATATCTTGTCCGTTCAACGAGTACGCTCCCGAGAGATGCGTGGGTATATGCAAATCTGTTCTCAATCTGTCTGCAATGTTTCCACAGCCTCGGACTGCTCCGTTACATTGCGATTTACGCATACTATGAACTCGGTATCGACTACTATGATTTCTATAAATCCTTGCTTGATTTCTGCCTTAACGACAGCGGAACAGCAGGCTCCCTTTTCAGAGAAATCAAGAAAAAACTTGACGGCTCTCTCGAAGGCGAATGGAACCACAGCAACCCCGTTTTCGGCAATGTGACGTGGTTCTTCGAAGAAGGACTTTTCCTTGAATTTCTCTATGATTTCGACGAACTCAGAAGGCTCATCGATGAGTTCGTAAAACCGATGTTCGGCAATGAAAAGATTTATTCACAGCTTGTGAAATTTCAGCTCAATGCTGTAAAGCTCCCGTTTGAAAGCGGAAAGGAATTTGAAACAGAATATGATTTTGTTTCGTTCTTCCGCAATGCAGGCTCACCGCTCGTAGAAAAACCGACGCACATCACATTTACCACGCCTAAAAAATACGAGGATTGGCCAACCTTTGCAAAAGAAACCGTCTGGTACGGCAGACGCAAAGGTGCAACTCTCTACAATATTTTTTAAGCAAAGGACGAAAAGCAAAAATCAATCATTCATTCTGCACTTTACTTTTTGCGTTTAACATTTGAAAGGCCCGTGATTATTTGAAAAAGAAGCTTTATTTTTTTCAAGTGAATTATTCTTATGGCAAAACCGCCCACATCCCTTACACCGCAGGTCAGCTTTGCGCTTATGCCTTTGCGGATAAGGATGTTGCTGAAAACTTTTGCCTTGAGGATATCTTTTTTCTGCGCGAGCCTGTCGAAAAGGTTATTGAAAAAATAATCAACCCCTCTGTTGTTGCTTTCTCGACTTACTTATGGAACAGTAATTTTAACAAAGAGGTTGCCGGACGAATAAAAGAAAAATATCCCGACTGCGTGATTATCTTCGGCGGTCATCACGTCGCACCCGGCGGCGGTCTGCTTGAAGAATGCCCGCAAATTGATTATCTTCTTCACGGCGAAGGCGAGGTTATATTCCGCAGACTTCTCCGTGCTTTAATCAGTCTTGACAAAACAGAGGATATCCCCGGAATCTCAATGAGAACAGCAGACGGTATTATTACCAATCCCGAAATGATATCCACCGAATGCGATTTTCCCTCACCTTATCTCAACGGATATTTTGATAAAATCCTCAAAGAAAACCCAGACAAAGAATTTATGGCACTGATTGAAACTTCAAGAGGCTGTCCCAACTCCTGCGCATATTGCGACTGGAGCTGCATGAAGTCCAAAATCCGTAAATTTCCGCTTGAAAGAATCTACGGTGAAATCGAATGGATGAAAGATAACCGCATCCACGGTCTCGGCGCCGCAGACTCAAACTTCGGAATGTTCAAGCGAGACGAAGAAATAACAGATAAAATTGTTGAAATAAAACAGAAGACAGGTCTGCCCGTAGGCTTCCAGACATCATATGCAAAAAACAGCACTCAGACTGTATTCAACATCGGTCTGAAACTCGAAAAAAGCCGTCTTAACAAGGGTATCACCCTCTCATTCCAGTCTATGGACAAGGATGTTTTGAAAAACATCGGCAGAGAAAACATCAGCATCGAATATTATTCCGAGCTGATGGAAATGTATAACAACGCCGGTGTTGCAACCTATACAGAGCTGATTCTCGGCCTTCCCGGAGAAACGGTTGAAAGCTTTGTCAATGGTATAGATAAGCTTCTTACCCTCGGTCAGCACAATTCAATTTACATCCACAACTGCGAATGGCTCCCCTGCTCAATTATGGGTATGAAAGAATATGTTGAACACCATAAAATCGGTCTTTCGGTAATCCCCCTCAATCAGCCTCACAGAGAGCCGGATGAGAACGACACAATTCCAGAGCAGTCGAGCGTTGTGACATCAACATACTCAATGACAAATGCTGACTGGAAAAAGATGAATCTTTTCTCTTTTGCAGTTCAGTGCTATCACCATATGGGATTGCTGCAATTCTTTGCAATCTATCTCTATCAGGAAGGTTTGTGTTCTTACAAAGATTTTTATTCATCCTTCCTCCGCTATGTTTTGTCAAACCCCAATACCGTTGCGGGCAAGGCTTTTGATGCTATCTCAAAACATCTCGACAGCGTCCTTGACGGCACGGGTACTCTCAGCTGTGCAGACGAAAGATTCGGCAAGGTACTCTGGACCTTTGAAGAATACGCATATCTATGCACGGTATACGAACTTGACAGTTTCTATGATGAAATCACAGATTTTCTTTCAGAATTCGGCATTGAAAAAGAAGTTTTTGCCGAACTTCTTAATTTTCAAAGAGAAATGCCGAAACGTCCTTTTGAAATAAAAAAAGAAATCCGTATGAAATATGACTTCACGAACTATTTTCTCAATGCTCTTGACGGCAAGCACATCCCACTCAAAAAAGATGAAATCACTTTGCTAATCGAAGCAAAGCCGTTTGATTCGTGGGCAGATTTTGCAAGAATAGTTGCATGGTACGGCAAAAAAGACAGTAACAGCACATACATTAAAGTTGCGAAACGGAGTAATTCATAAAATGAACACCAAGAAGGTTTACCTGGCCCAGGTCAATGTTACCTATAACGATTATATTGCATACCTGCCCTATGCGGCGGGTTGCCTTGCTGCATATGCGTGGAGCGACAAAGAAATCAGCGAAAGCTTTGAGCTTGCCGATATTCTTTATATGCGACTGAAGCTCGAGGAATCCTTTGAAAAAATCAAGGACCCTGCCGTAGTCGGCTTTTCCTGCTACATCTGGAATATGGAATATAATCTCAAGCTTGCAGATATGATAAAAGAAAAGTATCCCGAATGCCTCATCGTTTTCGGCGGTCATAACGTACCTGACGATACAAGCCTTCTTGAAAAATATCCGTTCATAGATGTTATAATGCATTCCGAGGGTGAAGAACCTTTTGCACTTATGCTTAAAGCAATCAAAAACGGCGATGATTTTTCACAGATTCCCGATATATCTTACAGAAACGGCAACAGTTTTATTACTACCGAGAAAAAGAGAATTTACGATATAACAAACTACCCCTCACCCTATGCGGCAGGACTGTTTGACCGTATGCTTGAGGAATATCCCAAGGTTAATTTTCACGCTACACTTGAAACCAACAGAGGATGCCCCTATTCCTGCGCTTTCTGTGATTGGTGTTTCACAAAAAAGATCAGACTTTTCCCAATGGAAAGAATCTTCGGAGACATCGCCTGGATGTCCGAACATAAAATCACATATTGCTACTGCGCTGATGCTAACTTCGGCATAGTTGAGCGTGACATTGAAATCGCCAACCGTGTTCTCGAAGCAAAAAACAAAAACGGCTATCCGCAGGTATTTAAACCCTGCTATGCAAAAAACAGCGATGACACCGTTTTTGAAATCGGAAAAATCCTCAACCACAGTGGTATCGACAAAGGCGTAACCCTCGCCTATCAGTCGCTTGACCCACAGACTCTCGAAAACATCGGCAGAAAAAATCTTACTCTTGAGCACTATTCCGGCCTCACGGCAAAATATGCCGAAGAAAAAATCCCGACATATACCGAACTCATTCTCGGCTTGCCCGGTGAATCCTACGAAACCTTCTGCGAAGGTCTTTGCCGTCTGCTTGAAAACGGTCAGCATAATTCAATGACGGTTTATACCTGCCAGGTCTACTGCAATGCTCCCATTGCAAGCAAGGAATTCAAAGAAAAATACGGCATCCGTTGGGAACGTCAACCTCTCCACGGCATCCACTATCCCGCAAACTTCAACGGCGTTCAGGAATACTATGACGTTGTTGTTGAAACCAACGATATGAGCAAGGATATGTGGGTAAAGGCAAATATGTTCTCTGTCTGCCTTCAGAGTTTCCATCATCTCGGTCTGCTCAGATGCTTTGCAATCTACACAAGGCACGAGCTCGGTATCAGCTATTTTGATTTCTATAACAGATTGCTCGACTATATTTTCAGCGACAGTTCGAAATATATATATGAGCTGTTTGAAGAAATCCGTTGGAAAACCGAACACACTGAAGTTTCTGACTGGTGCTATCAGAAAGATATATTCAGCAAAGTCGGCTGGTATTTTGAAGAAGGAATTTTCCTTGACCTCATTTATAACCGCGACTCCCTTTGGCAGGATATCGACGGATTCATAAGCTCACTCGGCATTGACGATGAAATCTGCAAGGAGCTTCTTGCATATCAGAAGAAAATTCTCCGACTTCCAAACACAGAAACTCTCACCGTCGATTCCGACTACGATTTCTATTCTTATTTTGAAAACATTTATGACGACAGATACGCTCCTCTTGAAAAGAAGAAAACCCGTCTTGACATCACTCTTGAAAAGAAGATTGATTCGTGGGCAGACTATGCCCGTGAAATAATCTGGTTCGGCAAGCGCAGAAGCGCAACCCTCTGCACCAATTCAAGAGAAACAGTAGAGGTTAAATATCTCTGATTAGGACTGATAAAATGAAAGCATTGTTACTCTTCCCCCCTCAATGGACTCCCAACGCGCCCTATCTCGCTCTGCCGCTTCTTTCAGCACAGCTAAAAAAACACGGCTATGAGACTGAGATAATGGATTTGAATATTGAATTTTTTAACCGTATTCTTACTAAAGAGAATCTCACACGCAGACTCGGCGAAGCAAAAGACCTTTTCCGCACTCTGGGTGATATTGTTGCGCGCGATTACCCCGATGCGGTTAAGAATTTCGATTCGTATTCAGTCAAAGAGCAGACAATGCTGATGAAATATAAGCGCATTGCCGACATTCTCGGCGGAGAGTATATTCCCGAGGAAACCATCGAAAAATGTGAGGATGCTGTGCGCATCTCAAAAAGCAAGGACGATTTCTATAATCCCGAAATCCTTTTCGATGCAAAAAAAGTTATTCAGGAAGCTCTTAAAATAGCTTCTCTCCCTTTTGCACCGAACGAAATGATATATGACAACTACTTTGCTAATCCTCTTTTGAAATATGACTGGGTAAATATTGATGCTCAATGCAAAGATCCGTCACTTAATATGTTCATTGAGTTTTTTGAAGAAAAATCTGCTAAAATCAAAGAAAAGCAAAATGAATTTGACCTCATTTGTATTTCCGTGCCCGACCTCAGTCAGCTTATTCCTGCATTCACTCTTGCAAGAATCTTAAAATCAACAACAGATATTCCGGTTTCAATCGGCGGTAACTACATCACGCAGAACAAAGCAGATTTCATGAATCATCCTGAAATTTTCGGCGAATACTGCGATTATCTTTCCGTCGGTGATGGTGAGCTTTCGATAATTCATCTTGCCGAATTTATCGAGGATAAAAGAGAAAAAGCAGATGTCTCAAATCTTGTTTATCTCAGCGAAGGCAAGGCAATCTGCAACCCAACGGCACGCGAACTTGATTTCAGAGAGGTTGCATATGCAGATTTTGATTCCTATGATTTTTCACACTACTTTTCGCCCGAAACAGTGCTTCCGATTCAGCTTTCAAAAGGCTGTTACTGGGGCAAATGCACCTTCTGCGACTATTATTACGGTCAGCAGTGCTACGACACCAAGAAAATCCCCGATGTTATCGACGAGATAAAACATTTTACAAACAGATACGGCGTCAATCACTTCATTTTCATCGACGAAGCAATACCGCCAAAATATTATAACGAGCTTGCAAATGCGATAATAGAAAACAATCTTGAAATCTATTTCTATTCTTTCGTACGGCTCGAAAAAGGCTTCACAAAAGAGATTTTCCGCAACCTTTACCGTGCGGGCATGAGAGTCGGTCTGTGGGGTTATGAGGCAAAATCCGAAAGAGTTATGAAAATGATGAACAAAGGCATAGACCTTTCGGAAAGAATCAGAATTCTCACCGATGCAAGAGAAGCGGGCATCTGGAATAACATTCTTTTTATTATGGGTTATCCCACAGAGACACGAGAGGAAATCGACGAAACAATTGCTGTTATGTATGACCACCGGGATATCGTTAACAGCTGCACCCCCTCGAATTTCTCGCTGAAAAAGAACGCAATTCTTATGAACTTCATCGGTAAAAACGGACTTCTTGGATTTGAAACAAACGGCGAATTCTACACCGTGCTCAAAGACGAAATTGACGGTGTTCCTCAGTCCGTAAGACGCACAATAAGACGCGATTTCCATACAAATTACATTGAAACCTACAGGCACTGCCTTTGGCCCGTAAACTATTCGGACTTTGACCATCTTTTGCTTTATCTGTCAAAGTATACCTGCGACTATGTTACGGGTTATCGTTCAGAAGGCAACATCTGTCTGCAGTTCAGATAAAAACAAACCATCGGAGAGAGATAAATGAAAAACATCTACATGGTTCAGGCATCCAACGTATATTCAGGCAACTCATTTAAGGCTGCATACCTTCCGTATGCGGTCGGACTTCTTGTTGCCTATGCGTTTACGGATGAAACCATTAAAGAAGAATATAGTTTCAAGCGCTTCATCTTCACCCGTGAAAATACCGATGAAGCCGTTAAAAGCATGGATAATCCTTCTTTCGTGGGATTCTCGAATTATATATGGAACACTCAGTATAACCTCGCCCTTGCAAAGAAAATAAAAGCAAAGTTTCCCGAGTGCGTGATTCTTTTCGGCGGTCACAATGTTCCGCCCGATAATTCATTCCTTGAGAAATATCCGTTTATTGATTTTCTCATTCACGCCGAGGGCGAAGAAGCATACCGTTCGCTTCTTCTTGAACTTCTCAAAGATGAACCTGATTTTTCTTCAATCAACAATCTTTCATTCAGAAATGCAGACGGAAGTTTCACTAAAACGTCCGTTGAAATCCTTGATAAAACAGATTATCCCTCGCCTTATCTCACGGGGCTTTTCGACAGCATATTTGAAGAAAATCCCGATATGCAGCTTGATGCGATTCTCGAAACTTCAAGAGGATGTCCCAACTCATGCACCTATTGCGACTGGGGATGCAACGGCTCAAAAATCAGACTTTTCCCGATTGAAAGAGTCTATGCCGAAATCGACTGGCTTGCCGCCCACAAGGTTAAATTCATCTGGGGTGCAGACTCAAACTTCGGTCAGTTCAAGAGAGATATAGAAATCGTTGATTATCTTATTGATGTTAAAGAAAAAACAGGTTGCCCCGAAAGGCTCCGCATAAACTATGCAAAACATAATCCGCAGGTTGTTTTTGAAATCAGCCGCAAGCTCGATAAATACGGACTGAGCAAGGAAGGCGCAACAATTTCGTTCCAGAGCCTTGACCCGACCGTACTTGAAAACATCGGCAGAAAAAACATCAGTATGGATAAATTCAGCCAGCTTCTCTCTATGTATAAAAAAGAGGGCGTCATCACCTATTCCGAGCTTCTCGCCGGTCTGCCGGGTGAAACATATGACAGCTTCTGTAAAGGGATCGGCACTCTGCTCGCCGCAGGTCAGCACAGACTGATAACCGTATACAACTGCGAAATTCTTCCAAATTCTCCGATGGCAGAGCCTGAATATATGAAAAAACACGGCATCAAAACCGTTGAAATTGATGCACTCACGGCACACAGCGAATTTGACGAGGAAATCCGCGAAAAAACTCATTACATCATCGGCACAAACACTCTGCCAACAGAGGACTGGATTGCCTGCAACATCTTCACCTGTTTTGAGGAATCCTATCATCATTGCGGTATTCTTAAATTCATCGCAATTTATCTTTACAATGAACTCGGCGTTCCCTACGAAAATTTTTACAATGCGATAATAGACTGCGCAAAAGCGGATAAGAATTCCATCGGATATTCCGTCTACGAAAAGCTTTATTCATTCTTCAAAGCTATTGCGGATGCAGAGCCGATAAAACTTTATTCAAACGAAATTTACGGCAATATCACGTGGGTACCCAAAAAGGTCCCTCACCTTGACACAGTTTACAGACTCGATGCTTATTACGAAGAAATCAGACCTCTGCTTATTTCGTTCGGTGTGAGTGAAAATGATGCGGATGAGCTGATTGAATATCAGAAAACTGCCCTGAAACTCCCCAACCGCAATAATTTCAGCATAGAATTCAGCAAAAACTGGCATGAATATTTCACAGCCGTGCTTGCCGATGAAAACATTCCGCTTATCAAAAAAAGAAACCGCGTTACCGTAAATAACCGTTCAATCCCTACCAATTGGAAAGACTATGCGCTCGAAGCAATGTGGTTCGGTCAGAACGGAATCACATTCAATCCCGAAATATCAAGCGAGGATATTTAAATGTCAGAATTCAGAAATGTTTCAATAATGGCGGGCGCCGTCACGGAGACCTATACACTCAGGCAGACCGTTGACACCATTCTTAAAATCTGTAATCACGAAGATTTAGCAGAAATCATCCTCTGCTATTCTGAAGAGAGAACAACCCCCGGTTGCTACGAGGTGCTTGACGAAATCCGCAAAATCGAAACCGATGTTCCGATTGTCATTATGAAGCAGACCAGACCGGGTATGGCAAGTGTCAACGACACAATCGATGCCGCACGAGGCTCACACAGCCTGCTGATTGCATCGGATATGGCACTCGACCTGGGCATCATCCCCGAAATGATTGAGAACGCAAAAAAAGAGCCTGAAGTTATCCACTCCGCATCCCGTTGGATGGAAGGATGCAAATTCTTCGGCTACGGCAAACTCAAAAAAATCATCAATTTTTTTGCGCAGAAATTTCTTGCAGTTCTTTATATGCGCAACCTTACCGACTTCACTATCCCCGTTCAGATTGCGCCATCCGAACTTTATAAATCAATCCGTTTTGAGCGCACGGACTTTGCATTTCTGCTTGAAATGGTGCTCAAGCCCATCCGTCTCGGATATAAATTCAAAGAATATCCCACCAACTGCTATCCGAGAAAAGACGGCAAATCCAGCAATTCTGCAAAACAAATCGCGTCATATCTCGGTGTGGCACTTCACATAAGATTTATGCCCAAAAAGGACATTACCCTTCCGGAGGAACATAAATGAAAACACTTTTTATTCTGCCGCCGCAATGGTACCCAATGAACCCCTATCTCTCCGCGGCGCAGCTTATAGGTCAGCTCAAAAATAACGGTATGCACGCCGTTGCAAGAGACCTCAATATTGAATTTTTTAACGATATTCTCAAAAAAGAGAATGTTCTTTCCGCCGCAAAAGAAGCCCGCAAATTTATGGAAGAATTTGCACCCGAGGTAAAATCTAACGGTTATTGCGAAGAAAAATTCAACGAATATTCCCGTGAGCTTCAAACAAAGCTTCTGCGTTTCGTTGCATGCTCGGAATTCTTTTCTCAAACCGAAATAAATGCAGAAGACGTTGCTGGAAGAATAGAAGATGCTGTTTCGGTTATGAAAGATAAAGAGCGTTTTTATGACCCTGAGCATCTTTTCGAGGCGAAAGATACTCTTATGGATGCCCTCAAAATTATCTCGCTCCCCTTTATGCCGAGCAGAATAATGCTTGATAATTTCATTGCGAACCCCGTTTACGGCTATGACTATGAGGACATAAAACTTCAGTGCAACGATGCAAACCTCAATATGTTTGTTGATTATTTCGACAAAAAAATAAAAGCCGAAGATTTCAATGAATACTCCCTCATAGGCATCAGCATTTTTGACCTGAGTCAGGTTATTCCCGGTCTTACTCTTGCAAAATATCTCAAAGAAAGAACAAACGCCCACATCACATTGGGCGGTAACTATATTTATAAAATCCGTGAATCGCTCAAGAAATTCCCCGAATTTTTCGGAGTTTTCTGCGATTCCGTGCAGATTGGCGACGGTGAAATCGCAGCTGTCACTCTTGCGAAAGCGATAAACGGTGAGATTCCCCTTGAAGAAGTTTATTCGCTTATCTATAAAGATGAAAAGGGCGAAATCAAAGAAACCGAAACCGCACCTCTTCTGGATATGGATGCTCTTGCACCGCCCTGCTTTGACGGCTACGATTTCAGCAAATATTTTTCGGCGGATATAGTTTTACCCGTTCAGCTTTCAAAAAGCTGTTATTGGGCAAAATGCACATTCTGCGACTTCTACACGGGTCAGCAGTGCTTCGATATAAAGAGCGTTAACCACGCTGTTGACGAAATCCAATCACTCGTTGAAAAATACGGTTTTCATCATTTCATCATTGCAGACGAAGCCGTGCCACCCAAGTATTACAACCAGTTTGCTCTCGAGGTTATCCGCAGAGGTCTTGACATCAACTTCTATTCGTTTGCCCGTATGGAGAAAGGATTCACAAAAGAGGTGCTTCAGAATCTTCACGATGCAGGCGCACGATTCTTTGCGTGGGGATATGAGGCTGAATCCGAAAGGGTTATGAAGCTGATTAACAAGGGCATCGACTGCAGTTACCGCAAAACCTTGCTTGAAAATGCCAAATCCGTCGGTCTGTGGAATATGTGTACATTTATGCTTGGTTATCCGAGCGAGACGGCCGAAGAAGCTGAAGCAACAAAGAATACCATCCGCAACCGCAACCTTGTCAACAGCTGCACTCCCTCCAATTTTGCGCTCAAAAAGAACGCGCTTCTCATAAAAGAAACCGATGATGCGGGAATCAAAAATATCGTTGACAACGGCGATTTTCATATTTCCTGTAACTATGTCATAAACGGTAATCCCACAAAGAACATCAAAAAAGACCGTATGACATTCCAAGCAGAATTTCTGCGAGAAACAGCGGATGCACTCTGGTCGCTAAGTTTCACGGATACCGACCATATCCTGCTCTATCTTTCAAAATACGGAGCAGAATGGGTATATAACTATAAGTTAAAATATAAAAAGCACAATTTCAACGGAACATAAAATTAGCCTGTCACGGTTGTGACAGGCTAATTTTTATTTATTATATTTTTTTCCGATTCCGTATTTTTTCTTCACCTTCGGGAAGAAGTGGGAATAATAAACAATCGAGAGAAATTCCGTGCCCGAAAGAATCATTGAAATTATGAAATCCTTGAGTTTGCTCCTTTTGAGCTGCTTCAACGCATCGGTGATAACTTTCTTTGCAAATGAGAAATCTTTCGTATCTTCCGAGAGACTCTTTGCCGAAAAGCTTCTCCACATATACCACGAGCGGATAACCTTGAGGTCAATCTCCGGCACATCGGTGAAGCGGTATTCGTTTCTTTCAATGGGTCTTATGTCGGCAACCTCGCTGAGGTCTGTTATCTCGTGATACTTGCCCTCTTCAATCAGGCGATAGTAGATATCAGAGCCGGGCACAAGCGCAAAATAATTGAGATTAACAAGCGGAGTTTCGATTTTTTCGATGAGATTAACCGTCTTTGCAACATCGTCAACCGTTTCGCCGGGAAAGCCAACTATGAATGAACCGATTGCGATGATTCCCGCCTTGCGGCAATTGCTGAAGGTTTCTTCAACTTTATCATACGGAATACGCTTGTTCATTTTCTCAAGCATATTTTCCGAACCGCTTTCAACTCCGAAAAATACCCAGCGGCATCCCGAATCATACATATACTTAAAATCTTCTTCGGAGAATACGCCAATTCTCGTCTGACATCCCCAGACAAAATTAAGGTCAAGGCTTCGAAGGCTGTCGCAAATTATGCGCATTTCGTTGCGGTTTCTGCCCCACATTTCATCGGCAAAATAAACGCCATCCATACCATAATTCTTGACTAAATATCTGATTTCGTCAAGCACGTGCTCAAGCGGACGCTTGCGGTAAGTGCAACGATGAAAATCCTTGTTATAACAGAATGTGCAACTGTGCGGGCATCCCTTTGCACAGTAGAGATACAGCATCTTTTCGCACTCATACGATGACTGAAAATATTTCGGAACATCAACAAGAGACCAATCAATCGGCGGAAGTTCACCCAAATCAACAAAGTCTCTTGCAGCAGTGATAACGGTTTCACTGTTAGCATTTCTGTATGCAAGACCCGCTGTTGAATCAAAACTGCTTTCGCCTTTCGAAAATTTTTCGGCAAGTTCAATCCAAGTTGCTTCGCCCTCTCCGATTGAAACAAGGTCAACGCAATTATTCTTGAGAACGGTTTCGGGAATTTCGGAAGCAAGAGGACCTCCCCAAACAACGGGAAGCGAAAATTTCTTTGCATATTCCGACATTTCAAGTGCATCATAAACCGATTTGAACGAAACAAGAGAAACGCCGACAAGCTCAGGGTTGAATTCATCAAAAACTTTCTCCGCTTTCGCCTTTTCAACCGTTCTGTCGTAGAGCCTTACCGTGTGACCATTTGACTGGAGACAGCTTGCAATCGACAAAAGTCCGAGTGGCGCGGTAACCGACCTCGAATATCCGACAGTTGCGGGATTTATAAGAAGTATCCTCATTTTTTCAACTCACTTCAATGACATCTTTATAGGACTTGCTGCCCATTTTGCCATACCAAACAACAAATTTACCGAAATTTTCCCAACTTTGAACAGGGTTTGAGTCAGTGAAAACCGTTCTGAAACTGCCTTTTTCGGGAGCAGAATATTTGTTGATATAAATATTTTTGAAGTACTCGTGGAAGTTATATTCCGTTTCGCATTCACACTTTTCTTCACCGGGTCTTCTAAGCACCGCTTTCTGATATGCAAGAAGCTGCGAAAGAATATTTTCGTCATCAATAACGCTTTTAAGATACGGCATCATTTCAGCATAGAATTTTTCATAATCTCTGCTGATACTGATAAACATATACTCATAATGGTCCCAGACAAGATTGCCTGCAAACGGCACAAAAAATCTGGGGTTGATTCCCTCTGCAAGCTTAGCAAAGGAATTTTTTACGGTCTGATAAAGCTCATTCGTAAACGGAGCATTACCCGATTCAATATAATCCATAAGGTCTTCGTAGAAGCTTCGGTAGCTCTTGCCGAGTTCATAGAATGCATAAACTGAAAAGCAGCGCAGAAGTCCACAAGCGTGCATAGCCTGAGCGAAGCCTGCAAAAAGCGAGCTTCTCTGCCAGTCTGCACAGGGCATGGTTGCAGTTTCGGTAATAATATCAATCTTTTCAGGGATATAATAAGCATCGGCGGCACAATGGAAACGTACAATCTCGCTTCTCGATGTTTTTATGCCGTGCTTTTCAATATATTCTTTCTGACCGAGTTCGGAATTCGGAAGAACAATGCAATGATAAACCTCAAATATAAAGTGCTGACCTATCTCAATAAGCTTGCAGATACCGTCAACAAAGCTGCCGTAGGTTTCGCCGGGCAAACCGAGAATAAGCTCAGAATAAACCTGCAGCCCTTCTTCGTGATACACGCTGAAATGCTCTCTGAATTTTTCAAGCGACATATTTTTTCTGCCGATATTTTCAAGAACAACGGGCGAAAGACTCTGAAGCGATATTGTTGCACCCTCTCTGTCTATGCCCTTTCTGTTGAAACGGCGGACTATCTCACGCACACGCTCGGAATTGCCTTTTGAATAATTGATTCTGACTCTCTCGGGATAGCCGTATTTTTCTTTGGCTGCAACAAGCGCGTCTGCAATTGCCAAATCATCCTTGCCGATGCCGAAATTCGCATCAGCACCCCAGACAAATCTTATCTTGTTTCTGCCAATCCAGTCAATCTCTGCAAGCACCTTTTTAAGCGAAAAGAATCTTGTTTTCACCTTAAGAGGTCCCCAATCGCAATAAGCACAATGATTCGGGCATCCCCTGCTTGTTTCAAGAATGGTGTTGAATTCGATATTCGGATATTTTTTAAGAATTGCATCAAACCATCCGTCAAGATAAGGCGATGCATAATCGGGCATACAGATTGACTTCGTAGCACTCAAAAAAGTTTTTCCGTCTTTTCTGTATGCGATATTAGGAACAGTTTCTGTATTTCCGACAGCAATCGCTTCAAGAAGCGCTCCGAAAGTGACCTCGCCCTCACCGAAGCAAAGATAGTCAATTTGCGGATACTTTTCAAGAAAATCCGCATTCTGCGGAATGTTATGACCGCCGAAAACAGTTATGCAGTCGGGATAATTCTTCTTGATTTCACTTGCAAGCGCAAGATTATATTCGGTATTCCAGCAATAATTTGAAAAACCGACAACAGAAGGATTTTCCATTTCCGAAACATCACTCTCAATGTTCTTTCTTATAAATATAAAGTCCTTGAATTCATAAGCTTCGGGCACTGCTCTGTTTTGCCATGCGTTTGCCACAATGACACCCGCGGTATAAGGCAGGTAAACAACCTTTGAATCCTTACCGGATGAAACGTCAACCTGAACAAAATAAACGTTTCTTTTCATCGGCAAACACATCCTTTCAATAAATTATTCTGCCTCGGTTTCAGACTTGTCTTCGATTTTATTTACAATACCTGATGCTGCACCCGCAACCTTATCTGCAACAAGCTGAAGCTGCGTGCCGTCCGTACAGATAACAAACATTGCTGTAAGAATTCCGACAATGCAGCACATTGCATACTGACTTTCAAGCATCGCTGATGCGACTGTATAAATTGCCATTGCTGAATATGTAAAACCGCCAAGATAGTCTGCTTTTTTCTCTTTGACAGCATAGTCGTTCTTCTTTGTTTTCTTCTTGTGCTTTGATGAAACCTTCACACACTTAAATGAGAATACTGCGCAAACAACAAAAACAATCGCCATAATCACAAGAGGAATTGTTTTCTTGTACATTGCAAGCAGAGTTGACAAGCTGAAAATAAAGCGCATCTGATATACTACATAGACAAAGCAAGCCGTGAGCGAAATCAACGCCGCGCTGAAAACAATCTTCTCCCATTGCTTTGCTTCTTTGAGTTTGGGTACAACAAGAATAAGGAGCACGAAAACTGCACAGGGAATAACGGTATAAGCAAACGGTTCGTATTTTATCAGCAACGCAAGTGATGCAACAACACCAATCGGTATAAGCTTAAAATCAGCACTGCAAAACAAAATTACGGGTATCAGCATCATAACCATATTGAATGCCGCATTCACATAGAATAACGAAAAAGCTCCGATGAAAACCACAACCGCCGCAATAATGCGTATAATATTCCGTCCGGTAAATATTTCTTCTTTCTTTGTCGGGAATTTCCAGAAGAAAAGAAGCACAAAAAACGTGCACATCAAAACGGCATAAACAGTCGCTTCAACGCTGGGTCTGCCCTTTCTGAACATTACAACCAGTGTCTTGGACAAAACAACCGCAACAAGAAACACCATTGCATAAATCTGACCTTTTGAAACGGATAATTTTTTTAACATATCAACACTCTCCTGCTGTTGTTTTTTTTGGCGAATAACAATCTGATGAATAGAGCGCCGCCGCCTGATTTCGGCCATACCAGACAATGCGGCAAGCATAATCATAAAGAGAATTGCATTTTTCTTTATCTTCAACGGCAATAACCGTTTTTATCTTTTTAAGAGGCTCGTATCTGCCCTCGTAAAGGTTTTCCATATAACCGTAAAAATCATAATCCGAAGAGATTCTGATTTCACCTTCACTGCCGACCCGCTTAAGAATATTTCGCTGATAATCAAACACGGCTTTGATTTCAGTATTCACTCCGAATCTGCCATCGACAAGTTTTTCAAGCTCATCGTAAATTTCATCCGCTCTTTCAAGAGCTTTGAGGAAGAATATTTCATCAAACTGCCAGCAGATATCTCCGAGCGAATCACAGGCAACCGCCCATGCATTTCTCCCCTCCGTCATACCTTTCGCAAAATCACGAATAAGAGAAAAAACACTGCCGCCCGCAGAATCTGCGTTTTTTGAAAAAAACTCAATAATTGACGAGTAAATTTCGTGATAGCTGATCCCTTTTTCGTTTCTCAGATACATTGCAACCGCTCTGAAAAAACCAATATTATGAAATGCCTGAATAAGGCAGGCAAATAAAACGCAATAAATCCAATCATCAACGTTCATAGAGTTTGTTTTTATGACGGTTGAATTATATTCTTGGATTTCACGCTTTTCAACGGCACTGCAATGTGCCTGAAAAAACGGAGTTTTCACAGTTTCAATTCCGAATTTTTCAACAAACTCAGGTGCCCCCATATCCGAATTCGGAAGAAGGTCGCAGGTATAAACCTGAATAGCCTTGTGCTGACCGTATTCCAGCAAATCACAGATACCTTTTGTGAAGCTTTCTTTTGTTTCTCCCGGCAAACCGAGAATCAATTCGGATGAGGTTGATATTCCGCACCGGCTGTATTCATTCATCAGTTCTCTGAAGTGGTCAAGTGAAATATTCTTTCTGCCAATATTTTCAAGCACTTCGGAGGAAAGGCTCTGAAACGAAAGTGTCTGCGCTTTATCAAGACCGAATTCGTTGAATCTTTTGCAGATTTTCTTGACGAATTCCGTTCTGTTTTTGGTGAAACACACACGGAAATTCTTCGGATATCCCGTCGCTTTTTTTGATTTGATTATGTATTCCGCAATTTCTTCATCTCTGTCAACAATGCCGAAATTACCGTCCGCACAGTAGACATATTCTATTCCGTGAGCAGAAATCCAGTCAATCTCAGCTTTTATTCTTTCCATCGGAAAAAGCCTTACTCTGCTTCCAAGAGTGCTCCAATCACAGAATGCACATTTGAACGGGCATCCTCTGTTCGTTTCAAGAATCGCAGAAAAATTGATTTCTCCATCCGTTATCGAATCAAAAATCCCGTTAAGATAAGGCGATGGATATTCATTCAGACAAAAATCCTTTTCTTTCGTTTTGAAATACCGTCCGTTTTCTTTATATGCAATATTCTCAACATTTTCAATCAGCTCGTCATTCAAAAGACAAAGCACAAGCTTTCGGAACGCTTCTTCGCCTTCGCGGTAAATAAGCACATCCGCTTCGGGGCATTCTTCAAATGTTCCGAAATCCCTCAGAATGTTGTGACCTCCGAAAACAATAACTGCCGACGGATAAGCTTTTCTTACCTCTTTTGCAAGCTCTTTGTTATATTCATAGTTCCATACGGAACACGAAAACGCAACAATAAAAGGGTCTTTCAGTTTTCTGACCGCCTGAGAAATCGGTTCGTGGGTATAAATAAACCCGCCGAGCCTGCACTCTCTTTTTATCGTTTCTTCATCAAAGGCATAAGCGGCGATGCAGCCCGATGCATAGGGAATGTATACACTTCTCCGGTCGTTGCCGTAAACATTATTTGCCTGAACAAAATATATGTTTTTCACCGTCGCCCTCCTTTTACTACATATTTAAAACATTATATCACTTCAAAAAAACAATGTCAACAAACGCCTGAAGATTGCAGGATTTACACATAAAAATCTTTACTGTCATTGACTAACCGAAAACAAAGTGATAGAATAATGCTATATCAATTTAACGGAAGTGAAAAAATGCTTAATATTCTTGTTACCGGCGGAGCAGGCTACATCGGCTCAGTGCTCGTCCCCATTCTCCTTTCAAAGGGATGCCGCGTTACGGTACTCGACAATTTCTTTTATAACCAGAATTCTTTGCTCGAATGCTGTGTAAACCCGAATTTCGAAATGATAAACGCTGATGCACGCAATGAAAACGCAGTAAGAGATGCTATGAAGGGCAAGGATTACATTATTCCCCTTGCCGCCCTTGCGGGATTTCCCATCTGCGATAAAGAGGCTTGCTCGGCATATTCCATCAACCTTGATGCAATAAAAATGATTCTTCGCTTGAGAGAAAAAGGTCAGCGAATCATCTTTCCCTGTACAAACAGCGGATACGGTCTCGGCGAAGGAGAAAGCTACTGCACCGAAAAATCGCCCATAAAACCCATATCAATTTACGGCAAAAGCAAGGTTGAAGCAGAAGCCGCTGTGCTGAGTGAAAACGGCACAACCGCATTCAGATTTGCAACACTTTTCGGCGCATCTCCGAGAATGAGAACCGACCTTCTGGTCAATGATTTTGTTTACAGAGCTGTTTTTGACAGAACACTTGTTGTTTTTGAGGGCAGTTTCAAGCGCAATTATCTGCACGTAAGAGATGCCGCAAACGCATTCTGGTTCGCAATCGAAAACTTTGAAAAAATGGAAGGCGGCACTCACAACTGTGGTCTTTCGGATTCTAATCTTTCAAAAATAGAGCTTTGCGAAAAAATCAAGCTCATTCTTCCCAAGTTCGTTTATATTGAGGCTCCCGTCGGCGAAGATCCCGACAAGAGAAACTACATTGTTTCGAACGAAAAGCTTGAAGCTCTCGGATGGAAGCCACTTTATTCGCTTGATGACGGCATCAAAGAACTCACCAAAGCATATCAGATTATCAAAAACAATAAGTATTCCAACATATAAGCAAAAGACTGTTCCGCAACGGAACAGTCTTTATTTTATCCTGTAATTGAAAACAAACTTATGCTTGATGCATAAACAACCCATACCGCCGCAACGATAAATCCTTTTCCTTTAAGCTTATCTTTGAAATAAAGCATCGTCTTTTCAAACGGTTCATCCTTAACGGCAAACAAAAACAACCCTAATCCAAACTGAACGATGAGTCCCGATGCCGCCCATCTTGTCATATCCGTTGAAAGAATACAGCACATTGCCGCGAAAAGCGGAACAAGCATAAAGCACAAATAAACAAACTTTCTTGGTTTCGTTTGCGCATTCTTTATACACTTGAACCAGATTGCCCAGAAAACAGCAAAAACAGGAAGAGCGCCAATTGTAACCGCCTTTATGCCGCTGAAGTTGTATCCTTCCTCGCGCAGATACCATAAAAGCGCAGCAATAAACTCCGCAGGAGTCATACCTGACATATCAATGCCGAGACGTTCTTCGTTCTGATGACTGCCGTAAAGATAGTAGTCAAAATAATGTATCTGGTCGTAGGTGAGCTCTTCCCCGAGCTTTTGCTCCATTATTTTATGCATCTCATCAAACGTGACCGTTGCAGTTTCTTTTCCGACAAACGCACAGTAAAACATAAGAGCAACCGTAGTTGCACACATAACGGTAAACAGAATTGTGTTTCCCGTTTTCTTTTCCTGCGTAAAAATAAGATAGAGCAAAACCGCAGCAATCAGCGGAAAATATGCTATGGTGTAAACATAGTTTACCAGTACTCCAGCGATGCAAAAAAGCGGGATCAGCCATCTGAACATTTTGTTTCTGACAGCAACAACAGCGAGCACCGTGAACAGATACATATAGATATCGAGCAAACCGAAAAACCTTGAGAATGTGTATACACCGAAAGCACCTGAAACAGAAAAGAGTGAAAAAACAATAATGCACGGGCGTAACCTCGGGTCGGTTGATTTTATAACTCTGCCAATCAGCACAGCGGTAAAAACATAAACCAAAACCAGAACAACAAAGGCAAATCCGTTTATCCATTCAACTGTCGGTTTATCAGTGAAAAGATTGACGAAAGAGCCTATAAGCAATCTTGATGTTCTGCCCATTGAAAAATCAGCAAGATAATAACCGTAATAACCTTCGTTCATCCCCCTGAAAACTGTCGTTTCAATGCATCCCTGAATACACAGAAGAAGAAACACGGAAAGCTCATATTTGAATTTTGATATTACATTCAACACTTTTTCCTTCAATCAGATCACCGTCCTTACGGATATAAATTTTATCATTTAAAAAACGCCTTGTCAACCAAGGCGTTTCTGATTATATAAGCACTTTTGAAAGGAACTCCTTGAGTCTGGGCTCTTGAGGATTGTCAAAGAAATCTTTGGGGTTGTTTTCTTCTTTAATAACACCCTCGTCAACGAACACAATTCTTGAACCGACTTCCTTTGCAAAACCCATTTCGTGGGTAACAATTACCATTGTCATACCAGACTTTGCAAGCTCTTTCATAACCTCAAGAACTTCGCCGACCATTTCTGGGTCAAGTGCGGATGTAGGTTCGTCAAAAAGGATAACATCGGGGTTCATTGCAAGCGAGCGGACTATCGCAACTCTCTGCTTTTGACCGCCCGAAAGCGTTGAAGGATAAGCGTTTGCCTTATCCTCAAGACCGATTCTCGCGAGAAGCTTCATTGCATTTTCCTTTTCGGTCTTTTTGATTTCGTCCTTTGAACGAACAGGTTCTTTTTTCTTTGAGAAAATGTTATGGATTATCGCCTTTCTTCTGTCGGAAAGTGCGCAAAGAACAGGTGAAAGCATGATGTTCTGAATAACGGTTTTGTTATTGAACAGATTAAAATGCTGGAACACCATTCCGATGCGGCGGCGGTGGATGTTGATGTTTACCTTTGGGTCTGCAATGTCAACACCGTTGAAAATAATCTGGCCACCTGTCGGGTCTTCCATACAGTTAAGACATCTGAGGAAAGTCGATTTACCGGAACCCGAAGGACCAATGACAACAACAACGTCGCCTTTGTTGATTTTGATATCAATGCCTTTAAGAACATCAACTTTTCCAAAGCTTTTCTTAAGGTCAATTACGTCTATCACTCTTCTTCAGGCTCCTTTCCATAAATTTGATAAGCAATGTAATAATGCAGACGATTACAATATAGATGATTGCCATTGCAAGGTAAGGCACCATAAATTCATAGCTGTTGGAGCCGATATAGTTGAACGCAACATAAAGATCTGCCGCACCGATAAACGAAACGATTGAGGTTTCTTTGATAAGAACAATAAATTCGTTACCGAGAGTGGGGAGAATATTCTTGACCGCCTGCGGAATAACAATCTTCATCATTGTTGTTGCAAAGCTCAGACCGACCGAGCGCCCGCCCTCAGTCTGACCGTAGTCAACCGACTGGATGCCGCTTCGCATAATTTCGGATATGTATGCACCGCTGTTGAGTCCGAAAACCGCAATCGCAACGCTGACCGAGGGAAGATTGATGCCCATAAGAGGAAGTGCAACATAATAGAACAGCAAAAGCTGAACTACCATAGGTGTTCCTCTGAAAAATCCGACATAGAATGTGCAGATTGAGTTGAGAACTCTCGGAAGAGTCTTATACTTCGGGATAACCCTTACCGTTGCAATCAGCGTGCCGATTACGATACCGATAACAAGACCGAGAATCGCTATTTTCAATGTGTTCTCAAGACCTTCAATGACCTTTACATAGCCCTTGTAGTCAATAAGAATTTCTAAAAATTTATTTATCTTCGCTTCAAAATTCATAGCAAAATCCCTTTGCAGACAGCAACCCCACCCTTAGGTGAGGTTACTGCTTTTATTTTTATGTTGATTACTGAACTGCGTTGATTGCTTCTGTGATGCAAGCAGCGGGAGCGGAGTCAATGATAACATAATTAACACCGCCGTTGATAAGGTCCTGAACTGCAAGTGAACCGTTCTTATAGCCTACGCAAGTTGCTGCAAAGCCTGTGAAGCCCCAGCTTTCATCGCCTTCAACGTAGAACTGACCTGTTGTGCCGTTCTGAACGCCGATTTTTGTTGATGCATCATATGTGTTGAGGATTGCTTCAACTGATGCTGCGTCTGTGCAAGCGTCAAATGTTGTGTCGTCACCCTTAACGATGATTCTCTGTGATGCTGAATAGTATGAATCTGTGAAGTTAACATATTCTTCTCTGTCGGGTTTGATTGTAAGACCTGCCATTGCGATGTCGCACTTCTGCTGACCGACCGAAAGGCAAACTGAATCAAAGTCCATATTGCTGATAACGAGTTCCTTGCCGAGCTTTTCCGCAAGAAGAGCAGCGATTTCCATATCGATGCCGTAATAATCTTCGCCCATTGTGTATTCAAAGGGTTCGAAAGCTGCGTTTGTTGCAACAACGAGCTGATCCTTTGAGGGGTCAAGAGCTGCTGACTTTACAGCTGTGGGAGTACCGTCGCCGAAATACTTGTTACAGATTTCATCGAATGTGCCGTCAGCCTTGATTTCAGCAATAAAAGCGTTTGCTGCATCGAGGAGTTCAGGCTGAGTTTTGTCAACACCGAATGCATATTCTTCCTGAGTAAGGTCGATGTCGATAACCTTTACTGCTTTGGTGTCGGGTGTTTCATTGCCGCCGCAACCAAAGAACATTGTTGCGGTAAGAGCGATAATCATAACTACCGCAAAAATCTTAACAAATTTTTTCATTGGAATTACCTCCGTAATTTTGATAATGATATTATATCATTACATGGTTAAAAAGTAAAG
Source organism: Acutalibacteraceae bacterium (assembly GCA_045576955.1). Classification (GTDB taxonomy): domain Bacteria; phylum Bacillota; class Clostridia; order Oscillospirales; family Acutalibacteraceae; genus CAG-177. Next base: position 33,562 of record JAZNHM010000024.1, read on the forward strand.
AAAAATTGTATTTTTATTACAAAAACTCAAAATCCTTGCAGAATTTACGGATAATTATTCAACTTGTCCAAGTGAATTAAGAGCGTTTATAAAATCCTCATAAAACTCTGCTTCAAATTCCATATTCTCGCCCGTTACGGGATGGGTAAAAAAGCATCGGCGGCAATGGAGAAGCTGATGACCGATATCCGTCATAAAATCACCATACATATCATCACCCGCAAGCGGATGGCCCGTGAAAGCCATATGGACTCTTATCTGATGTGTTCTGCCTGTTTCAAGGCGAAGACTGAGAAGTGTTGCGCCGTCATAATTTTTTTCTGCACGCCAGTTTGTAACCGCCGGTTCAACGCCTTTTTCATATGAACACGCACGCAGAGTTTTCATCGGGTCTGGTCTGTAAATCGGCACATCAACCCTGCCCTCTCCGCGAAGCTCGCCCTTTATAAGTGCATAATATTCTTTTTGAACGCCTCCCGCAAGCTTGCTTGCGGAAAGCTTGTTGAGTGCGCACACAACAAGACCCGAGGTGCCTTTATCAAGCCTGCCGACCGCTCTGAAAGCCGAATTCTTCCCTTTTTCAGCAAGATAAGCCGTGACTGCATTTGCCAGAGTATCTCCCTGATGATTATGAGTCGGATGCATTGCCATAAACGGCGACTTATTGACAACAAGAATATCGTCATCCTCATAAACAACATTTATTTCCGCTTGAAGCGCTTCGGGCAAGGCGTCATCATCTGGCAACGTTACACTGATAACGTCCCCCGCTCTGACAATATCAATCGTGCGAAGCTGTTTACCGTTGCAAACAAGGCTGTATTTAACCCTTTTCATCACCCTTGCGGAAAACCCGCATCCGCCCCTGAGAAAATGCACGGTTTTTCTGCCGTCGTACTCGGGAGTTACTGTATATTCAATCGTTCTGGGCATTATTTTTCTCCTGTAAGATAGTGTGAAGAGTATAGCATATCCGTGCTGTTTTGTAAATATTTTGTATTAATTCATCCTTAATATTTACAACTGATTACAGTTCAATTTCAAATTTGTAATTCCTATTTACAATAATAAAAACGTTTGATAAAATCAAATTGCAAGATTAAAAAGGGAGGACAAAAACATGAAAAAAACATTAAAATCAATTCTTGCAATTGCTCTTGCACTCATTATGTCGTTTGGCTCGCTCACCGTATTCGCAGCTGAGGGTGACAAAATCGGCTGGGATTTCGGCTGGTGGGTTGACGAATATTTATGGGCAGGCGAAGCAACCGTCGGCAAAAACACGGTTTCTTGTAATGAAGATGCATACCAGACCTATTTTGACTTCAATGCAGAAAATTCGGGATACTACTCCATCATTTATGACACAAACATAATTGATTGGGCAGGATTCCCCGTTAAGCTCAAAGGTCAGAAAGCATCGGGAGAATCATTTGTTACTTACATCGCAGATGATGATGGATTTATCACCGTCATCGTAAAACTTGAAATTGGTGCAACAGTTCTTGGTGTTGACTACGATAACCTTGAAACTCCGTCAGCTGAAATCACAATCGATTATCTCGGCGATGCAGTAACCGACATCGTAATTGATGAAAAATGCACCGCAGATTTAGTTGACAACAACGATATTTACTGCGAATATTCTGAAGGCGCAATGCTTGCAGACTACAAAGTTGTCTTTTCTTCCGGAAAGAGCATTGAATTTGAGAAATCTGCAGTAAATTTTGAATGTGCCGACTACACAGAAGGCGAAAACAAAATCATTGTTGTTTTTGAGGATTTCAAAAAAGAAGTGACCGTAACTGTTTCTTCGGTTGAAAGCATCGTTAAATCTGCAGAGCTGAGCAACTATCAGAACTACACAAACATAAAATACGATTATAATGAAAACAGTGATATGAATTGGATTTATGATGAATCCGTCAAAATCACCTTTACAAACGGTGAAACCTTTGTTGCGCCTATCAATTCAAGTGAAGGAATCGTAATTTTCCCAAACGGAAAAGAATACTATGTCAGTGTAGGTTATGAACACAACGAGGATGGCGCTCTTGTGCTTTCCGTCTACGTTGCAGGAATAAAATTTGCCGAATATGCTTGCACTGAAAACGAAGCAGGAATATTCGAAAATATCGATTCGCTGAAAAATGAAAATTATTATGATTTTTCTGAGTTTCTCAATGAGTTAACCTGGTATCTTGACAGACCTTTTGAAGAAGAATCTGACTCTGAATTTTTCAAAGCTTTGGGAGAAGGTTTTTTTGACTCGTTTGTTTCATTCTCTTATATGATCAGCAGGATTTTTGAAAACTTTATGGCCTTCTTCAAATATTATCTTATAATTGCATAACACTTGAAAATTCTTTCATTTTATGATAAGGTGAATGGGTAAATCCCGTTCACCTTATTTTTATGGAGGATGAAATATGAAAAAATTTTATGCAATTTTTCTTGCTTTGCTTATAATTTTTCTTTCCGCTTGTTCCGGAACCACGTCATCGGTTGATGAGCCAATCACAGAAGAAACAAATTCAATATCCGAAAATGTAAAATATAACATCATAACCGAGTGGGGCACAGACCTTCTTCCTGAAAAATTTCCATCTCCCCCGAAAGGAACTCATGATTTTTCAATAGTCCGTGGTTTGGGCGAAAAAGCAGCTTTTGCTTATACTTCAGATTTTGTCAGAATAACGTTTATCTGCCCCGAAAATGAAATATACAACTTTGCAAATGAATTAAACTCTCTGGGTTATAACGGCAGAATAAAGAAAATAGAAAACGGAACTTACTATTCCGACGGAATCCACGGATTCTGGCAAAACGGTGAAAAAATCATAATTATCAACGATTCAACCAAAACCGATTCGGGCGAATATATCTTCAATATTGATATAGCCGACTGTGTTGATAATTTTCCCGAAGAGCTTGAACACTTCTTCCCCAAATTTGAAGGATACTGCAAAAGTATCGGTTCTTTTTGCGGTCACGACGGAAACGGTGAGCAGATAACCGACAAATTCGAAGGCGATTTCGGTATGCCCGAATGGCATTGGGAATTCAGATTTTCAAACGGATTCATTGGAGTTGAGCAGGTTGACTTTGAAAAATATTTCTATGATATTGAGTCTGCCGGTTGCGAAGCAATTCTTACAACAGACAAGCTTGACGGATGCACTATTATGTGCGGCGACCTTGTAAAAAGAACGAACGAGGGCGATTACGGCGTATTTATGCTCTATAACATTAATCTGAAAACGCTTGATATCGCATACACAAACACCGCATCAATTTATACAGAACGCGGTGAGGAGACATAAAACAAAAAACGGATTGCAAAGGAAAATATTCCTGTGCAATCCGCTTTTTATTACATACCCCTGCGTCTGACGCAGTTTTCAAGGTTTATCGCATCGTAAACTCCGTCATCGAACAGTTCACAAACTCCTTGATACTCTTCAAGCAAGAGTGTTTCAAGAGTTTTATTTTCTCTTATGCAAAGGGCAACAAGTTCACCCGTTGCTTTATAAGCATCTCTGAAGGGCAGACCCTTTGAAACAAGATAGTCGGCACAGTCGGTGGCATTGATGAAGCCGCCCGCCGCCGCTTTTCTCATATTCTCGGGAATAGCCTTCATTGTCTGAATCATCGGTTCAAGGGTTATGAGGCAGATTTTGACGGTATCAAACGCATCAAAAATCGCATCCTTATCTTCCTGCATATCCTTATTATATGCAAGAGGAAGCCCCTTCATAACGGTAAGGAGAGTCATAAGGTCGCCGAAAACTCTGCCGCTCTTGCCTCTTACAAGCTCTGCAATATCGGGATTCTTCTTCTGCGGCATAATACTTGAGCCGGTTGAGAATGCATCATCAAGCTCAACAAACTTAAACTCCCATGAACACCAGAGAATAATCTCTTCGCAGAGTCTTGAAAGATGCACCATACAGATTGAAAGTGCGCTTGCAAGCTCGATGCAGAAATCTCTGTCTGCAACGCCGTCAAGTGTGCTCTTTGTGAATGAATCGAAACCGAGAAATTCAGCGGTCATCGCTCTGTCAATGGGATAGGTTGTGCCTGCAAGAGCACCGCTGCCGAGCGGAGATGAGTTCATTCTTTTTGCGGCATCCTCAATTCTGCCAAGGTCACGGGTAAGCATCTCGGTATATGCAGTAAGATGAGCCTTAAAGGTTATGGGCTGTGCACGCTGAAGATGAGTATAGCCGGGCATAATTGCATCAGCATATTCATCGCCCTTTTCTTCAAGTGCTTTTATAAGTTTTTTAACAAGCACAAGAGTTTCTTCGCACTGGTCACGAAGATAAAGCCTTACGTCAAGCGCAACCTGGTCGTTACGGCTTCTGCCTGTGTGTAAACGCTTGCCGGCACTTCCGATTCTTTCGGTGAGTGTCTGCTCGATGAATGTGTGAATATCCTCGGCATTGGGATCGATAAGAAGCTCACCGCTTGAAATTTCGTGCCTGATTTTTGCAAGCTCGGAGCAAATAAGCGCACCGTCATCCTGCGAAATAATCCCCTTTGCGGCAAGCATTGTTGCGTGGGCAATACTGCCCTCGATATCAAAATAATACATTCTTGAGTCTGTTGCTATGGATGAATTGAAGTCATTGGTTTTTTTATCCGCTTCCTTTGAAAAGCGGCCTGCCCAGAGTTTCATTTTTTATCCTCCTTATACGGGAAAAAGAGCCGCCACTCTTTGACGGCTCTTATTATGTTTTATTTATTTCTTTCAGCTTCAAGAATAGCCTTTACCTTAATGGGAAGACCGAAGAGATTGATGAAGCCTGCGGAATCCTTTTGGTCGTAAACTTCGTCTGCATCGAATGTTGCAAAATCTTCGCTGTAAAGGGTGTAGGGTGAAGTTACGCCGGCGTTGATGATGTTGCCCTTGTAAAGCTTAAGCTTAACATCGCCTGTAACTGTTTCCTGAGTCTTGTCAACGAATGCTGCAAGTGACTCGCGGAGAGGAGTGAACCACTGACCGAAGTAAACAAGCTCTGCATACTTATGAGCGATGATTTCTTTGTAGTGCATTGTGTCTCTGTCGAGGCAGAGTGTTTCAAGAATATCGTGAGCCTTGAAGAGGATTGAACCTGCGGGATTCTCGTAAACACCTCTTGACTTCATACCTACAAGACGGTTTTCAACGATGTCATTGAGACCGATGCCGTTTTTGCCGCCAACTTCGTTAAGATATGTGATAAGTTCAACACCGCCCATTTCCTTGCCGTTAACAGCAGTGGGAACGCCCTTTTCAAAGTGGATTGTAATGTAAGTGGGTTCATCGGGAGCCATTTCGGGTGAAACGCCCATCTCGAGGAAACCGGGTTTGTTATACTGAGGCTCATTTGCGGGGTGTTCCAATTCAAGACCTTCGTGTGAAAGATGCCAGAGGTTCTTATCCTTTGAATAGTTGGTTTCTCTGTTTATCTTAAGAGGTATGTTGTGTGCCTCTGCATATTCGATTTCTTCTTCACGTGATTTGATATCCCAAATTCTCCAGGGAGCGATAATTTCCATTTCAGGAGCAAAAGCCTTGATTGTGAGCTCAAATCTTACCTGGTCGTTACCCTTACCTGTGCAGCCGTGACAGATAGCGTCTGCACCTTCAGCCTTAGCGATTTCAACGATTCTCTTTGCGATGATGGGGCGAGCAAATGATGTACCGAGGAGATATTCCTTCTCATAAACAGCACCTGCCTTGAGGGTGGGGAAAATGTAATCGCTTACAAATTCATCCTGAAGATTTTCAATGTAGAGCTTTGATGCGCCTGTTTTGATAGCCTTTTCTTCAAGACCATCAAGCTCAGTGCCCTGACCTACGTCACCTGAAACAGCGATAACTTCGCAGTTATTGTAGTTTTCCTTAAGCCAGGGAATGATGATTGATGTATCAAGACCGCCTGAGTAGGCAAGAACAACTTTTTTGATTTCTTTCATAGTAATTCTCCGTTCAAATTTATTTTTATGCATTAATTATACATCAAATATCCAGAAATTCAAGTGTTTTCTGAATATTTATGCAATTTTGGCGTATTTAACAAAAATCCGCTGATTTTTGTCTGTTAACCAAGCAAAAGACCGACTTTTTTCTTGGCTTTTGTGAGTGTACGGTATGCAATACGCGATGCCTTTTCTGCTCCTGCAGCTGCAGTGTCAAGCAAATACTGCTTGTCGGCAATCAAACGCTTGTATTCTTCCTGCACGGGACGAAGTTCCTCAATAACAGCCTCTGCAACCTTAACCTTGAAGTCGCCGTATCCCTTACCCTCAAATTCCTTTTCGATTGCCTCGTAATCAAGACCTGTGCAGCAGGAATAGATAGCCATAAGATTGTTTAT
>JAZNHM010000025.1:0-4737 GCA_045576955.1 Acutalibacteraceae bacterium
CGTTTCATCTGCATTTCCAAAAAGCCCGAGATTTATGCGGGAGCAAACAAAACCAGCATTATGATGACCATTCCTCATAAGCCCGGCTCGCTTTACAACATCATTTCAAGCTTTGCAGCTCTCGGTCTTAATATGACAAAACTCGAAAGCCGACCTCTTCCCGGCACTAACTTTGAATTTATGTTTTATTTTGATATTGATGCTTCGGTATATTCCGAAAATCTCAAAGTTCTTCTCAATGAGCTTGAACACGATGCCGAGCAGTTCAGCTATCTCGGCAGTTATACGGAGGACTGATTTATGTTTGGTCTTTTAGGCAGAAGGCTCGGTCATTCTCTTTCGCCTCAGATTCACTCACATCTGTGCGATTATGAATACAAGCTTTTTCCGACAGAGCCTGAAAATCTTGACGAATTCTTTTCGAATTCCTCTCTCAAGGGCTTCAACATAACAATTCCATATAAAATCGAGGCATTCAACCGCTGTGCCGAACGAAGCGAGATTGCCGAAAAGGTCGGAAGTGTCAATACAATTATTCGCCGAAACGACGGCACCCTTTACGGCGACAACACCGATTATTTCGGCTTTATGTATATGGCAACCATATGCGGTTCTAACTTTGAGGGCAAAAAGGTTCTCATTCTCGGTTCGGGTGGTGCAAGCCTTACGGTTTATCACGTTGCAAAGGATAGCGGTGCAAAAGAAATCGTTGTTGTTTCACGTTCGGGCGAAAACAACTACGAAAACATTGACCGCCACTATGATGCTGATATAATCGTAAATACAACTCCCGTAGGAATGTATCCGAATAACGGAGAAAGACTTGTTGACCTTTCAAAATTCACCAAATGTAAAAAAGCTCTCGATTTAATCTATAACCCCGCAAGAACAGTTTTTTTGCTTGATGCGCAAAGACTCGGGATTGACTGCATAAACGGTCTTTATATGCTTGTTGCTCAGGCATTGCGTGCCGCCGAAATTTTTACAGGCAAAAACATACCCGTTTCACGCATTGACGAAATTTATAACGCAATTATTTCCGAGCAGAAAAACATTGTGCTTATCGGTATGCCCGGCTGCGGAAAATCAACCTGCGCCGCTCTCCTTGCCAAAAAAACGGGCAGAAAATGCGTTGACACAGATGCAATGGTTGTTGAAGCTTCGGGTGAAAAAATTCCCGATATTTTTACAAAATACGGCGAATCGGAATTTCGCGACCGTGAAACTCAGGCTGTCTGCCTTGCAGGAAAAGGTGCAAACCGAATAATTGCAACGGGCGGCGGCGCAATTCTCAGAGATGAAAACCGAATTGCTCTGAGAGAAAATTCAACGGTCATCTTTCTCAAAGCTCCCGTTGATACTCTCGCTACTGACGGCAGACCGCTTTCAAAAGATGCCGAAACACTCAGAAAAATGTTTGTCTAAAGGCTTCCTTATTATGAAAAGACTGCGGATTTTACCGTTGAAGTTGACTCAGCCCCCGAAACAACAGTCAGGAGGATTATGGAATGCGTATCCTTGTAATTAACGGACCGAATATCAATATGCTCGGCACCAGAGAGCCTGATATCTACGGAAAAAACACCTATGCCGACCTTTGCAAAATGATAAAAAGCTATGCCGCCGAAAAGAATGTTGAGGTAAAGCTTTTTCAATCAAACCACGAAGGAAGCATTGTTGATGAAATTCAGGCGGCGCTCGGAAAATTTGACGGCATCGTCATAAACCCTGCCGCATATACACACACAAGCGTTGCCATCCTCGATGCGCTCAAATCGGTTGCTCTGCCTGCGGTTGAAATTCATATTTCTGATGTTTCCGCAAGAGAGGATTTCAGGCAGATTTCCTATGCAGGAATGGCTTGCGAAAAATCCTTTATCGGGCTTGGTTTTGATGGCTACCTCAGAGGCATTGATTATTTGATAAACAGATAACAGACACAAAAAACCCTCGGTTTAAAACCGAGGGTTTTCGTATTAGTCCTTATTAATTTCAATCTTGCCGTAGAGCGAGCCTGCTGAATCTGAGCGGGGTGCTCTTGCGGGAGCTGAGGGAGCTTCTGAGCTTTCGCTTCTGTTGTAGCCACCTCTGTTGCCGCCGCGATAACCGCCTCTGCCGCCCTTGTTATAACCGCCGCGACCTTTGTTGTATCCGCCGCCGTGTGTAGGCTTAACACCTTCTTCAAGAGTAATAACAACTTTTCTGTCGCCGTCGCTGCCGACTGAGTGCGAGGTAACACCTTCAATCTCCTGAACGGTTGTGTGAATGATGCGGCGTTCATAGGGATTCATAGGCTCGAGCACAACGTTTCTGCCGTACTTTCTTACCTTTGCTGCATTTTTCTGAGCGAGAGCTCTGAGAGTGCTTTCTCTCTTTTCTCTGTAGTTGCCGACATTGATTGAAACTCTCTTGTATTCTTCCGAGCCTCTGTTGATAACGAGGCGGGTAAGATACTGGATAGCGTCGAGGGTTTCACCTCTTCTGCCGATAACTGAGCCGTAATCGTCGCCGCAGCTGATGGAGATGCGTACATCTTCTTCGTCTGCTTCAACGGAAATTTCTGCTTCCTCAACGCCAAGGTTTTTGAGGATATTGAGAACATAATCCTTTGCTTTTGCAAACGGATCGTCTTCGAATTCGTAGAAGGCTCTCATTTTCGCGGGTGAACCGCCGAAAATGCCGAGAACCTTTGCCTTGGGTCTTTCGATAACTTCATATTTAACATCTGCATCCTCGGGAGCTTCGAGAGCTCTGAGGGCAGCATCTTTTGCTTCGTCAAGAGTAGCGCCTGTGCCGAATGCTTCTTTTATCAAAATATTTCACCACCTGATATTAGTTGTGGTTTTCCTTGTTTTTTGCCATAAGCTTTGTATTGTTTTCTTTTGAACGGCGTTCGATGGTTTCATCAACCATAAGCTTGGCAATCATCTTTTTGGGGTTGTAGAAGTGGCCGATGATAACTGTTGTAAGGAAACCGAAAATGCTGGATGCAATCCAGTAAATACCGATACCTGCAGGATAGTTAACAACAAAATAGAGTGAGAAGAGAGGCATACCGAGAGTCATACATCCCATCATGGGATTGTTTGACATTGCGGGATTTGTTTTCTTCTGCTTCATCTGGGAGTAAAGACCTGTTGCAAACGATGAAAGGAAGGAGAGAACAGGGATAAGCCAGATAACGTGAACCTTCTTGTGGTTCATGGGAACGTCGCCGAGTGAGAAGAGACCAAAGAAATCAAAGTTAACGCCCTTGATAGCTTCGTATGTTGCTTCGCTGACTCCGGCAATATTCTGGAGTGCAGGATCGTTGATGTTCTGAATGATGAGCAGTTCGCTCAGATGTGTGCTGTTAGCGAATTTTGAATTGCCGAGACCTGCAACAGCATCAGAAAGCAGTTTTATCTCAGCTTCTGTAATTCCCGTAAGGAAATTGCTCAGAGGGTAATAGATAGCACCGATAAGACCGAAAAGAAGAACAAACTGGAAAATCATAGGTGCACAGCCCGCATTCATCGGGTTGTAGCCCTCGCGCTGATAAAGAGCGCTTGTCTCTTCTTGGATTTTCTGCTGGTTGCCTGCATACTTGGCCTGAATCTTACGGATTTTAGCCTGGATGCGCTGGGTTTTTGCCATACCTTTCTGCTGGCTGATAGTTGTGGGAATCATAAGAATTCTCGCAAACAGAGTCAGCAATACGATTGAAATAGCATAGTTCCCGAAGCCGACGGTGTCATAGATGAGTCTGAGCAGAAAACCGAACGGGACACCGAGAATTTCATAAAGACCGGTCATTTTTCGTCCTCCGAGTGTTTGTGTTTCTTGGGCGGAACAGGATCATATCCGCCGGGAAAAAGAATGTTGCATCTCATAATGCGAAGAATCGCCATAAGAGTGCCTTTGATTGCACCGTGAATCTGAATCGCTTCAACGGCATATTGTGAGCAGGTAGGATGATACCTGCAAACGGGTGGAAACAGCGGAGAGATGCATTTTTGGTAAAAACGAATCAGCGCAAGCAGAACTCTTTTCATCAAAGATCCGCCTCCGCTCCCTGTTTCACGATTCCAAGCTCCTTAAGATGAGAAAGCATAATGGGAGCAAGGTCTGTGCTTTTTGACTTTTTGGTTTTGAATCTCGCAACAAAAACGATATCCCAGTTACCGCTGCAATCGGAAGAAATTGAGGAGAATGCCGCCCTTATGATGCGGCGGCATCTGTTTCTCTCAACTGCACTGCCGAGTTTTTTTGCGGCAGTAATGCCTATTCTGCAACCCATACCTCTGTTTTTTACAGCATAGGTCACCAAAACGGGGGAGGTTTTTACCTTGCCCCTGCCATAGGCGCGGTGGAATTCTGAATTTTGTTTGAGGGTTACTGCGCCGGACATTTCTGCATCAACCCTCTCGGATTAATAAGTGAGCTGCTTTCTGCCCTTTGCTCTGCGGCGAGCGAGAACCTTGCGGCCGTTTCTGTCAGCCATTCTCTTGCGGAAACCGTGCTCCATCTTACGATGACGCTTCTTGGGCTGGTAAGTTCTTTTCATTTTGCTAACCTCCGTTTCACTTTTTATCTTCGGATTAAAATCCGAGCATAACAAATAAAGGGTAAAATACCCCTCGGAATACACATTATATAACAGCTTGACCGCATATGTCAACATTTTTTTGAATTTAATTGATTTTCTTTTCTTTTTTCTTGAAATATTCGATACCTTGTGTTATACTCTATTATGTA
>JAZNHM010000026.1:0-3481 GCA_045576955.1 Acutalibacteraceae bacterium
GCCGACGGGTCTGCCGTGAACGTAACACGCAATCACAAGATTGTTTTCGGATTCACGCTTACTGCGTATCCATTCTTCTTCATTTTCAACAGAAACATTATCCCAATATTCAGCATAGTGGGTAAGAAACTCTGTTTCACCGCTGGAAGTTTTAATACTGTTAAGTAACATTTCGGCATCTTCAATGCAAGGCGTTTTCAGAATCGCATTCTGACCGTTTTTAAGAATTATTTTCTTTTCATCAAATATCATATTATTCACCAACTTTTTCTGTGTTTTCGGCATAATACTGCGCCTGTGCGTTCCAGAGCTCGGAGTATTTGCCGTTTGCATCTTCGAGGAGTTCTTCGTGGGTGCCTTCCTGAATAACTGCGCCGTTATCAAAAACAACAATTCTGCTGCAGAAACGGCAGGATGAAAGTCTGTGGGAAATATAAACGGCTGTTTTGCCGCCTGCAATATCATTGAATCTTGAATAAATTTCGCTCTCGGCGATGGGGTCGAGTGCGGCGGTGGGTTCGTCGAGAATAACAAATGGTGCATCCTTATAGAGTGCTCTCGCAATGGCGATTTTCTGCTCTTCGCCGCCCGAAAGGTCTATGCCGTCTTTTTCATAAAGCTTATAGATTGACTGCTTCAGCTTTTTCGGAAATTCTTCAACTCTGTCTTTTACGCCTGCCATTTCAAGGCATTGCCACACTCTTTCTTCATCGTATTCATCGGAGCAGGCAACGTTTTCGCCCACAGGGAATGCGAGCAGTTTGAAATCCTGAAAGACGATTGCAAAAAGCTTTAAGTATTCAGCATAGTCAAACTCACGGATGTCAATTCCGTTGAGTGTGATTCTGCCTTCGGTGGGGTCATAAAGACGGCAAAGGAGCTTTATCATCGTTGATTTGCCGCTGCCGTTCATACCGACAACCGCAAGCCTTTCGCCCGACTTAATCTTCATACTGAAATTCTTAAGAATCATCGGTTCGGTTTCGGGATAGGCAAACGATACGTTGTGAAACTCAAAAACAGAGTTTGCAGGGTCAATGCCGTCAACAGTTCTTGTGCCGTTTTCCATATCGGAAACGAGATTCAGATATTCAATTTCCTGCTTTAACTGAGCATTGTTTGCGTGCAGATAACCCGCATTGCCGGCAATATCCGTGCAAGCGGTTATCAGCTTTGTGATTGCGCCGTAATATTCAACAACCTTGCCTGCACCGAAAGCACCTGCAAGTGCTTTGAGTCCGACGAAAATATAAACAAGACCGCCAAGCAGATTTGTTGAAACCGTGCTTATCTGACCGATGGTTGCCCAGACCCTGAAAGTATCCTTTCTCATCTTTGCGGTGGGATTATAAATCTTTTCGGTGATTTCTTCGTTGATAAGTCCTTTTTCGTTGAAAATTCTGACATCCTTGCCGCTTTCGTTTTCGTTGAGATATTTCTGATTATAGTATTCAAGAATCGGATTGAATTTCACGACTCTGTTGAAAATATTGAACTGCTTTTTTTCGCTCAGGCTGTGATATTTAACCGAAAGTGCAATCATAACGGCAGAGAAAATAACAAGCGACATACCGAGCAGGGGCGAATCAACAAATGCCATAAATCCCGTGAGCGGTGTAGGCGATTTGCTGAAAACCATACCCGAAATCATAACAAATGCAACGATAATCGAGAAAACGCAGGATATCATTTCGGCTACACATTCAGCAACCCATGTCAGACCGTTGCCGTTGTTTGCGTTTTCTTCGATTTTACCTCGAAGCTCCTGAACGGATGAGCTTTCCGCCTTTGCATAGTCAAGTTCAAGAGCCTTTCGGGAGAGAAGTGCAGAATGCTTCTCCCAACAGCTGTTGAGCATTATCAAGGCTTTTCGGTTGATTGTTCTTATTATAACGTCAATAACGAGCGTTGTGATTGTTGCTATGAGAACGTATTTCAATATCTGCTCAAAGCCCTGCTTTTCGGTGAGTGAGGTGATGACAAGACCCGTGCAGTAAATAGTGATATAAGGCGAAACGGCACGGAGAATTTTAACGATGAGATTGAGTGAAAAATAGTTTTTGCCGAGATAGATTTTAACAAGCTTCAAGCCTTGTCTGATTATTTCAAAATCTTCTTTGAAATTCTTCATATAACCGCCTCCTCTCTGTAATATCGGCTCTGTGTTTCAAACATTTCGGCGTATTTGCCGCCGAGTTCAAGCAATTCCTCGTGAGTTCCCATTTCGGCAATTTTCGCATCGTCAAGAAGAATTATTCTGTCGCAGAATCGGGTTGAGGAAAGTCTGTGGGATATGTAAATTGCGGTTTTGTCTTTTGTAAGCTCGCTGTATTTGAGATACATATCGTTTTCGGCAATAGGGTCAAGAGCGGCAGTCGGCTCGTCAAGAATGATTATCGGGGCATCTTTATAAAGTGCTCTTGCAAGCAGAAGTCTTTGAAGCTCACCGCCCGAAAACGCAACAGCACCCTCGTGAACTTCACGGACAAGCAGAGTGTTTTCTTTATTCGGCAGACTTTCGACCTTATCGAGTATGCCTGCAAGCCTCATACATTCACGGAGTCTTTTGCGGTCAATTTTATTTTCTTCGCAGAGTGCGATATTCTTTGCGACAGTTGCAGGCAACAACGCACAATCCTGAAAGAGCGTTGAAAATAAATGATAGTATTCGTCACGGTTGAAAAGTCGGCTGTCAATGCCGTTAATGAGAATCTGGCCCTCTTTCGGAATAAACAGTCCGCAGATGAGCTTTACAAGCGTTGATTTGCCTGCACCGTTAACGCCGACAATCGCAATTCTCTCGCCCTTGTTTATTCTGAGCGAAAGGTTATCAACCGAAGGCTTTTTGGCTTCGTCGTAAGAAAAAGTAAGGTTTTTAAGCTCGATTTCACAAGGTAAATCCTCACCCGACGGCAGCTTTTTGCCCTCTTTGGTGTTCATTTTATCCTCAATATCAAGGAATTCTCTGAAATCACTGACATTGTGTGCGCCCGAAATGATTTCCGAAATAGAGTCAACAAGCCTTGCAAGCCACTGACCGAATCCCGTTATCGCACCGAAATAGAGAGAAAAATCGCCGAGCGTCATCTCGGAATTGAGTTTGAGATAAATGAGATAGATATATGCACCAAGGCTTACGCCGAATTTGAAAACATCTTCAAGCATGCAGTTGAAGTAGTGACCGTTGTTCCTTTTGATGTTCCACCAATTTGCATCGTCAAGGTGTTTGTCTATTTTTCTCATAAGGAAGTCGGACATATTGTAAATGCGGACATCCTTTGCATTTGAAAAATCCTTTGAACGGTAGGTAACGTAGTGCAGACGAAGAAAGATTTCGGCAACCTTGTCTTTCATTTTTTCTTTCCATTTGTTGAAAATCAGCCAGCCTGCCATACTGATGCCGTAGCAGAGAATGAGAATTGGGATAAACCACGGATTGCATTCAACGATAATTGCCGTGAATGCCGAAAAGCCGAAAGCA
>JAZNHM010000027.1:0-5161 GCA_045576955.1 Acutalibacteraceae bacterium
CCTTGAGTATATCACATCAGCTGATTCGGCTGCGAAGAAAATGTTTGAAAAACCGATAGCCGCGTTACCTTCAAATTATCAGTTGATTGAAAACAGAAACGGCAACTTTGATGTTTTGTTCACTGATTCAATTGATAACGGCAGTGACGTTTACGGCATATTATACGATGGAGAGTGGAGCTGTCCTGTAAGAGTAACAAAAACCAAAGATGACAGATATATCGACTCATTCTCGGCAACTTATATCGGAGACAAGCTTCTGATTCCCTATCTCAGCACATCAGTGACTTTCGGAGAAAACGATTTTTCAACTTCAAGAAATCTTGCTTTCACAACCGTTGATTTCGGATATGATTTATGTATTGATTCCATAGAAATCGATTATGATAAGCTCATGGAAGAAAAAGCGGGACTTCTGAATTTAACCGTTACAAACAACGGTCTTTCAAAAATAGAATCAGTAAAAATCGATATCCCCGGGCTTGATTACAGCCAGTCAAAATCCGTAACCGTCAGACCGGGCGAAACTGTTGAATTACAGGTTGATTTCAATCTTCCCGATGTTATAACAGATGAAAGTCTGGCAATTAATATTGCTCCGACAGACAAAACCGATATCAATCCTTCAGATAATACTGCAAGCTTTAAAATCGGATTTACCGATTTTGATATTAAAGCAGAACAGAAGATTATCGGTAACATAAACAATATTCTTGTAAGCGTAACCAATAACGGCAACATCAACGGAAGCGGAATTCTTCAGGCCGTAAAGGGCGCCACAGACGGTGAGGCTATATATGAACTTGCTGTTGATAACCTTGCCGTTGGCGAAACAAGATATTATATGATAAGAACAGATTCTTCCTTCTTTGACGAGGGAGAAAAATCCGGTGCGGTTACAGTTAAGGTTGCAATAGATGAAGATGAGTATTTCTCATTTAACAACGACTGTTGTATAATGATTTACAGCTTTGAAGATGAGATTATAAATTACGAAAAAATCGTGCCCAATTCCTCAATCGGAGCAGCTTCAGCTGTCTTTGATAAGTATGCACCTCAGGACATTACTGTTGAAATCAATGCAAACGGAAACACCTTCGAGGGAATTGCAGGTTTGTCATCTGCAAATTATACGGTTGGCGAAAACGTAACAATTTCCAAATCATATCTTTCAACTCTTGAAGTCGGTTCATACGATTTTAAATTCGTATTCAGAGCAAGTGAAACACAAACTCAGGAAAAAACATTGACAGTTATCATTGAAGACTCCTCCCCTGTTGCCCCTGAAATAAGCGGTGAGCAGATTTCGGATTCTGTATACGACGGCAAGCCAATTGAAGAAGGCTTTGATTTTGCTGTTTATACAAATTCGGACGGAGCATTAACATTCAGTTACAGTTCTGATAACGGAACAACATGGACAAACGGTTTGCCTGTTTTCGCAGGAAATTATCTTGTTAAAGCTGACCTTGCAGCTCACGAAGGATACACATCATCAAGCACGCAGTTTGAAATTACAATAGGCAAGGCAAGAAGATCAATCCCCAGCCCGACTGCAATTACGGTAACAAACAGCAGTATTTCACTCTCAACGGTTACTCCTACGGTTTCCGAAGCAGGAGATGCCATTTATTACGGATACAGTGTCACAGATAAGCTATCGGGAGTAAACGAATGGAGTACTATCCCCGTATTTGAGGGACTTGAAGCAAATACCAAATATTACTTCTTCGCCAAGGTTGTAGGCGTGGGCAACTATGCAGATGCAACAAGCATAGTAACTCCGGTTATAACCAATAAGAACAGTGTTGATGCGCCTTCTGCCCCCGTTATTTTGAAAAAAACGGATACAAGCGTAACACTTGCAGTTCGTGTCGGACTCAATCAGTCATTTGAATACAGATGTAATGACGGAGAATGGCAGAGCAGTAACGTATTTGAAGGTCTCAGCCCCAATCAGAGCTACAGCTTCACAACAAGAATTGCAGAAACCGAAAACACCTATGCAAGCGCACCGAGTGCGGCATTGATTGTTACCACGGATAAGTCTGCTGTGCAGCCTCCCGTTGCTCCTGTTTTGGAGAGCAAAACAGATTCAACTGTTACTTTGGTTTATGTTGACGGATATGAATACAAGTGCAACAACGGTGCGTGGACCGACAGCAACATCTTTACCGGTTTTGACAGAAATACAGAGTATAGCTTTTATCAGAGAATTGCAGAAACTAACACCTCTTACGTAAGCGAATCAAGTGAGGCTCTGACTGTAATCACAGATAAAACCGAACTCTCGGGCGCTGTAGTAATAAACGGAATTGCACAGACTGCATCTGTCCTGACAGCTGATGTTTCTTCCGTGAATCCGTCTGAAGCTGAGTTTACTTATCAGTGGTATTCGGATGCCATAGCAATTGACGGTGCAACAAGCGCTGAATATACCGTTGTTTACGGCGATATCGGTCATGAAATAACCGTTATAATTACAGGTGTAAATGACTTCTGCGGAAGTCTGACATCTGTTGCAGTTGTTCCTGTTGCTGCATCTGCAAACGGTACAGTATCAATTGATGGTGAACCCGTTTACGGTAACGAACTTACGGCTGTTATAACAGACCTGACACCGTCTAATGCAAAGTACACTTTGCAGTGGTACAGAGATAACGCTCCCATAAGCGGTGCAACAAATGCAAAGTATACCGTAGCCAAAGAAGATATAGGCAAACAGATATCCGTTAGAATATCAGGCACCAATGGCTATAATATTTCTGTTTCGAGTGCTGGAGTAATTCCTGCCAAGCAAACTGTGGATGCTCCGCAATCGCCTAAGGCAGAAACAATAACCCCGTATTCAGTAACTCTTGTTGCCAAGGAAGGCTATGAGTACAGAATCGGAAACGGTCAATGGCAAAGCAATAATGTGTTCACTATTGACAGTAACGGAAACTCACTTGTGCCTAACACAGAATACGCATTCAGTCAGCGTGTTAAGGAAACCGAAACCTCATATGCAAGTGCAGAAAGTGAAATCACTGTCATCAGAACAATGCCGGTTTATGCGGAAGGCATTTCAATCAGCAAAACCGATGTTGAAATTGTAAAAACTTATTCTTATCAGCTTTATGCCAATGTATATCCCGATAACACAACCAACAAGAGCGCAATTTGGTCATCAAGCGATGAAACAGTTGCGACTGTTGACCAAAACGGCTTTGTAACTGCGATAAATACAGGAAAAGCAGTAATAACTGCAAAATCTGTTGACGGCGGATTCACAGCAAACTGTGAGATAACGGTTGTTCCCGACACATATACGGTAACATGGAATATTAACGGAGAAAAATCGACAGAGAAAGTACGATATTCGGACCATATCAATATCCCGCAGGATCCTGCTTGCGAAGGCTATGAGTTTATCGGATGGACTCCCGAAATCCCGCAGACAATGCCGTTGTATGATCTTGAATTTACAGCAGTATTTGTGCCTGTTGAATATTATGCGGAATTTGTTGCCGACGGCGTAACAATCAACAGAGTGCCGTATACAGTTAAAACAGATTCAATTGAAGCACCTGAAGTTCCTTTCAAAACAGGTCATTCAGGAATATGGGAAAATTATGAACTTACAATCGGTGGAATAACCGTTAATGCAATCTATACTGCAAACACATATACTGTAACGTGGGTTGTTGACGGAGAAGAAACGCAGATGTCAGTCAAATTCGGAGAGGTTATTGATAAATCTTTTGTACCGACAAAAGAGGGTTACACCTTCATCGGATGGACTCCCTACGTTCCTGAAACAATGCCTGCGAAAAACCTGACCTTTACCGCAATTTGGGCTGCAAACAGCTATGACGCTGTCTTTGACGCAAACGGCGGTATGTGGGCTGACAGTGCAGAGAAAATAATTGTTCCAACGCATTTTGATTCGCAGATTGTTGCTCCTGAAACACCAACAAAGCAAGGATATGTGTTCTCTCGTTGGACACCTGAAATCGGAATAATGGATAATGTTAACGGAAAAACATTCACTGCAGAATGGATTCCGGCAACGGATACACGCTATGTTGTTGAGACCTACAAAATGAACACATCAGGAGAATATGAGAAATCATCTCAGACATTCAGCGGTGTAACCGACGAAACGGTAACAGCTGAACACAACATTGCAAGAGGATTCTCCCTCAACATCGAAAAGAGTGTGCTTTCCGGATCAGTTGCCGCTGACAGTTCTCTTGTTCTTAAGGTTTACATCGACAGAAATATCTACACATTAACCATGGTATCCGATGGTATTTCAACCGAAACAAAATATTATTACGGTGCAATGATTCCTGAACTCGCTTCGCCGATTAAATCAGGATATAAGTTTATGGGTTGGGATACAGAAATCCCCTCAACAATGCCGGCAGAAAATATAACAGCAACAGCGTTGTTTGAAATGTCTTATATCTGTCCCGATTGCGGAGAAGAAATTCTTGGAGAATATGCAATAAACGCCCATAAAACAGCTGAAGCAAGAATGAAAGCAACGGTCAAAATCAAAAACAATAACGGTTCAAAAACAATCAGTTACGGCGAAACACTCCAACTCACTGCAATCATGACCAATAAGCCCGCAGATGTAACCATCGTCTGGTTTGTTGACGAGATACAAAAGGGCGAAGGTGAAACATTCAATATCACCTTTGAAAGCGGCACAAAAACTGTTGAAGTTAAGCTTATCGATGCCGACGGCAATGTTCTCAGGAACTCAAGCGGAATTGAGATTTCCGATACTGAAACAGTTACCGTTAAGAGCGGATTCTTCCAGAAGATTATCTCGTTCTTTAAGAATCTTTTCGGAATTAACAGAACCGTTGTTCAGACAATTTTTAAGTCAACATTCTAAAAGTTATACCCCGTACAGTTTGACTGTACGGGGTATAATGCTGCACTGATTAAATTTTTTAAAAAAAGAAACTCTCCGCAACAATTATTGCGGAGAGTTTTGGTGATCCATCGGAGATTCGAACTCCGGACACCTTGATTAAAAGTCAAGTGCTCTGCCTGCTGAGCTAATGGATCATTTATATTTTTTTGACGCTCCAATATAATATATTATTTATTCGAACTTGTCAAGACCTTTTTGAAAAAAATTTAGCATTTTCTCATGCTTGTT
>JAZNHM010000028.1:0-1785 GCA_045576955.1 Acutalibacteraceae bacterium
GACTCGAACCCCTGACCCACTGCTTAGAAGGCAGTTGCTCTATCCGGCTGAGCTACAAGCGCATATTGGAGCGGGTGATGGGAATCGAACCCACACAACCAGCTTGGAAGGCTGGGATTCTACCATTGAACTACACCCGCATATTTCGGAACGGAAGTTATTTTAACACAAGTCTTTTGAATTGTCAATAGTAAATTAATTTTATTTCCAAATTATTTTATCCACAAAAGATTTGCGTGATGCTTGACAAGAAAAATAAAATGTGATATTATCATAAAAAATCAATAAAGATAAACCGTTGATGCGGAGATAACGGCAATTATGCCTTCACAGAGAGCCTGCGATGCTGAAAATCAGGCAAGAAACAAGTTGTCAAATGGACCGCGGAGGGTGCAGTCAAATGAACGCAAGGTTCAGAGTATTCTGTAACGTGGTGGCATACGTTAGTTGCCGGGGATATGAAAGTATTCCGCAAAGAGTGCGGCAGTAAGCTGCAAATCAGGGTGGCACCGCGAATTTTATTCGTCCTTGACAGAATGTGATTCTGTCGGGGATTTTTTATTTTTGAAAGAAGGCTTTCAGATGGTTTTGCTCACAAAACGATGGCGATGCGTGAAATAAAACAATTCTCATCAATATAATTATATTTTATTTTACGGAGGAAATTACAATGAAACTCAATAATGTTGATTTTGAAACATATTTTAATAACTATCCCGATGAAAACGGCTATTTTGGTAAGTACGGCGGAGTTTATATTGATGATAAGCTCAAGGCTGCAATGGCTGAAATAACAGAGGCTTATTATTCAATCTGCCAGTCAAGAAAATTTATTGCAGAGCTTCGCAGAATCCGTAAGGAATTTCAGGGCAGACCCACTCCCGTGACACATCTTGAAAGACTTTCTGATGCTCTTGGCGGCAAGGTTCAGCTTTACGCAAAGCGTGAGGATCTTAATCATTCGGGTGCACACAAGCTCAATCATTGTATGGGTGAAGCTCTTCTTGCAAAGTATATGGGCAAGAAGAAGGTTATTGCCGAAACAGGTGCAGGTCAGCACGGCGTTGCTCTTGCAACCGCTGCGGCATATTTCGGCCTTGAATGTGATATTTATATGGGCAGCGTTGATATCAAAAAGCAGGCTCCCAACGTTGCGAGAATGAAGATTCTCGGTGCAAACGTTGTTGAAGTAACTCACGGTCTCAAGACTCTCAAGGAAGCTGTTGATGCCGCTTTTGATGCATACAGCAAAGAATATAAGGATTCAATTTATTGCATCGGTTCGGTTCTCGGCCCTCACCCCTTCCCGATGATGGTGCGTGATTTCCAGAGTGTTGTCGGTATTGAGGCAAGAGAACAGTTCATCGAAATGACAGGTCATCTTCCCTCATCAATTGTTGCTTGTGTCGGCGGCGGTTCAAATGCGGCAGGTCTTTTTGCAGGCTTCCTTAACGACCCCGTTGATATTTACGGCATTGAGCCTCTCGGCAGAGGTCCCAAGCTTGGTGACCACGCAGCAAGTCTTAAATACGGTACAGAGGGCATTATGCACGGATTCAACAGCATTATGCTCAAGGACGAAAACGGTGGACCTGCACCCGTTTATTCGGTTGCAAGCGGACTTGACTATCCCTCATCCGGCCCCGAGCACGCATTTCTTCAGGAAATCGGCAGAGTCAAGTATGATGTTATCGATGACGAAGAAACAATTGATGCATTCTTCAAGCTTTCACGTCTTGAAGGTATCATTCCCGCAATCGAAAGCTCACACGCCGTTGCTTACGG